>NZ_RZPI01000191.1:0-8387 GCF_003998715.1 Mesorhizobium sp. M7A.F.Ca.CA.002.15.2.1 | reverse complement strand
GCTACCGCACCTTGGTCACCGTGCTGACCAAGCGCATGGCCGAGGATTTGACCGAGTATCTGCATGAGCAGGGCATCCGCGTCCGCTACATGCACTCCGACATCGATACGCTGGAGCGCATCGAGATCCTGCGCGATCTGCGCCTCGGCGCCTTCGACGTGCTGGTCGGGATCAATCTTCTGCGCGAAGGCCTCGACATTCCCGAATGCGGCTTCGTCGCCATTCTCGACGCCGACAAGGAAGGTTTCCTGCGATCGGAAACCTCGCTGATCCAGACCATCGGGCGCGCCGCCAGAAACGTCGACGGCAAGGTCATCCTCTATGCCGACCAGGTGACCGGCTCGATGGAACGGGCGATGGCCGAAACCAACCGTCGCCGCGAAAAGCAGATGGAGTGGAACGCGGCCAACGGCATCACACCGGAATCGGTCAAGTCGCGCATCTCCGACATTCTCGATTCGGTCTACGAGAAGGACCACGTCCGCGCCGATATCTCGCAGTTCACCGACGGTGCCGGCGCCATGATGGGCAACAACCTCAAGGCCCATCTCGACGCGATGGAAAAGCAGATGCGCGATGCCGCGGCCAATCTCGACTTCGAGAAGGCGGCCCGCATCCGCGACGAAATCAAGCGCCTGCGTGAGATGGAACTGTCCATCTCCGAAGACCCGCTGGCCAAATACGCCGACATGGAAAGCCCGGCCTCCGGCCGCGAAAAGGGCAAGCACAACAAGGGCGTGGCCAAACATCGTACAGCAGAGGAACAGGAGCGTTTTCGCAAGCTCGACGCAGCGCGTGCCGCCGAAGAGGCAGCCAAGGCTGCCCGGCCCAACCTCTTCCGCAAGCCTGATCTCGACGAGATGGGCGCCGATGGCACTGTGCCGGTGAAAAAGCCGCTGTTTTCGAAACCCTCGATCGACGACATGGGTCCAGGTACCGACATGCCGACGCCGGCCGGCGCGGTGTCGCGCTCGCTGTTCAAGAAACAGTCGGCATCCGAGGCACATGGTTCCGATTTCGGCATTCCCGGGGACGCCACAAAGCCGCTGTTCAAGAAGAACTCGCTGGACGAGATGACGGTGCGGCGGACGGAAAAACCGATCGAAGGAAAAGTGCCGGCCAAGCCGCAGCCAATCTCCCCCCTCGTGGGGGACGAATCCGCCAAGCCAGTTGTTCGCCAGCGAACAGGCATTGGCTCCTACGAAGACCCCGCCGACGCCCGTCGGGAAAAGCGCCGGCCGGGTAAGACGGGTAGGCCGGGAAAGTAGCGCCTTCCCCTTCTGGGAGAAGGGGAAGGGAAGCGCTCCGCCGCCGCCGCATTCCGCCGACCCACTTGCCACCAGCCCCGCCTTTGGTGTAATCGCTCCGCATACTCAACGTCTTGTCTCGAAAGGAGGGCTCACGTGTTTACGTTTCATCGTCACCATCGTCAGCGTGGCCCGATTTCTGCCCTGCGAGCTTGCTTGCAGGGCTGACCAGGGACGGTCCGGGTTTTTCCCGCTTCGATTTTTTGGTCTGCCCTTCGTGGTGCGTAATGCCGAGCCTGATGGCCGGAAAGCGCACCGTCAAAGTGGACCGGAGTAGTCTCCGGCAAGACCAGAGAAATCAAATGGCCCTGATCAGCCTCAAATCCCTCGGCGTCACCATGAGTGCGCCGCTGTTTGCCAATCTCGACCTCACCATCGGCACCGGCGACCGGCTCGGCATTGTCGCCGCCAATGGCCGCGGCAAGTCGACTTTGCTGAAATGCCTGACCGGCGGGATGGAGCCGACCTCCGGTGACATCACCCGCACGCGCGGCCTGCGCGTCGGTCATGTCGAACAGTCGGTTGCCCCGGTCCTTCGCACCCGTACGTTCCGGCAGGTGGTGGCGGATGCCTTGCCGTCCGAGCAGGCCGAAAGCGAGATGTGGCGTGTCGACGTGGTTCTGGATTCACTCGACGTGCCCGAGCCGATGCGCGAGCGGCCAATGCAGGCGCTGAGTGGCGGCTGGCAGAGGCTTGCGCTAATCGCACGCGTCTGGGTCACCGATCCGGACGTGCTGTTGCTCGACGAGCCGACCAACCATCTCGACCTTGTCCGCATCAGCCAGCTCGAAACCTGGCTGAACACGCTGCCGCGCGAGGTGCCCGTCGTCATCGCCAGCCACGACCGCGCCTTCCTCGACGCCACCACCAACCGGACCCTATTCCTGCGCCCGGAACAGTCGCCGGTGTTTGCCCTGCCCTACTCCCGCGCCAGGCAGGCGCTCGACGAGGTCGATGCTTCGACCGAGCGCAAGTTCCAGCGCGACATGAAGGTGGCGCAGCAATTGCGCCGGCAGGCGGCCAAGCTCAACAACATCGGCATCAATTCGGGCAGCGACCTTTTGACGGTGAAGACCAAGCAGCTCAACCTGCGGGCCGAAAAACTGGAAGAAGCGGCCGCACCGGCGCACCGCGAAAAGTCGGCGGGTGCCATAAAACTGGCCAATCGCGGCACCCACGCCAAGGTGCTGATCACGCTCGACGACGCGGCTGTGGAAACACCCGACGGCACCCCGCTGTTTCGAACCGGCAAGCGCCATATCTGCCAGGGCGACCGCATCGTGCTGCTCGGCCGCAACGGCGTCGGCAAGTCGCGCTTCGTCACCCTGATCCGCAATGCCATTGTCGAACCGGACACGGTGCCGAATGTGAAGGTGACGCCGTCGACGGTGCTAGGCTACAGCGACCAGGCGCTGTCGGGCATCAGCGGCGACGACACGCCGCTGATGCTGGTCTCGCGCCGCTACGATGTCGGCGAGCAGCGTGCCCGCTCGCTGCTGGCAGGCGCCGGCGTGGTCATCGAGATGCAGGAGAAAAAGATCGGTGCGCTGTCCGGCGGCCAGAAGGCGCGGCTGATGATGCTGGCGCTGAGGCTCGCCAATCCCAACTTCTATCTGCTGGACGAGCCGACCAACCATCTCGACATCGACGGCCAGGAAGCCCTGGAAGCGGAACTGCTGGCACATCAGGCAAGCTGTGTGCTCGCCTCGCACGACCGCTCCTTCATCCGCGCCATCGGCAACCGCTTCTGGCTGATCGAGAAACGGCGGCTGACCGAAGTCGAAGACCCAGAGGATTTCTTCCGCTCGGTGGCGGAGGGCGCTGGCTAATCGGTGAACAAAACTGCCGATGAAGTTCCGGCCTGTCGAGCGCAGGCCGGAGTTTCGTATCATGTTACGAGACGTCTTCTTGACTTCCGAAGCGTATCATGCCATGGTACGCCACTCGGGTCGGCAAGGTGATAAGCTCCTCCAAAGACAAGACCAGCGAAGCCGTTTCGAACGGCAAGGCTCCGAAGGGCTTCCCATCGGACCTTTGTCCGCTCAGCCCAGCGGAAGCTGTTCATGATCGACAACGCCGCCGAACTGTCGAATCTGAAGACGCCTCCCGGCAACAGGCTTGAGCCGCTGAAAGGTAACCGTGCGGGCCAGCATTCGATCCGCATCAACGATCAATTCCGCCTCTGCTTTAGGTGGGTGGAAGGGCAAGCGGAGGATGTTGAAATCACCGACTATCATTGAAGAGGGTTCAAAATGCTGAACATCAACCCACCTATCCATCCCGGAGAAATTCTCCGTGAGGAATATCTCGTGCCGCTCAATCTGAAGCCTTACACGCTGGCCAAAAAGCTGCATGTGCCCCGCACACGCATCGAGCGCCTGGCCAGCGAGACGACACCGGTAACGCCCGACACCGCTTTGCGCCTTGCGAAGTTCTTCGGAACCACGCCGCAGTTCTGGATGAATATGCAGGCGAGCTACGACCTCGCCGTAGAGGGAGAGGCGAAGAAGGCCGATCTTGAAACAATCGAACGTCTACAAACCGCGGCCTGAAGTAATCGCGTTAGCAACAACCCGCTTCAAGCAGGCTACGGAGCTAGCGATAAAAAAATCTCGACGATCTGTCGGATAGCCTCAGCCCGCCGCGTCCTTGGGATGCCGACACGATGATGCCGGCCCAACCCAGGAGAATTATCATGTCGGTTCTTTCGTCCATCGGTCGCATCGCAACCCGGTATGCGGCAGCGCGCGCTCGTCACCGCAGCGAACGCGTCCTGCGTTCACTGCCTGCCTCGCTGCGCAAGGATATCGGGTTTCCGGACGTCTTCGATGCGCAAAACGGCCGCCGCCCCTGACCTCGCGGGGCGCCAGTCAGTCATGCGTATCGCCCGAAAGCGGCGTCGCCTTCATCGATACGCGTTTTTCGAAAGCCTCGAACCAGCGCGTCAGCAGTGCCCGTGAGCGAAAAGGCGGAAGGTGACGGAACGCCATCCAGGACAGCGCGGTGGCCAAGGCAATGTGGCCGATATGGAGCGGCGCCTCGTCGTCCAGCGTGCTCTCGATCCAGTCGTAGCTCGCCTCGATCTTTTCCCGGTATCCGTCGGCGAGAGCACCATAGCGCAACTTTTCGGGTCTCCTTTCCGTCTCCCAGCGCAAGGCTATACCCGTCTGCGCCAGGCCCTGGGCGACCGCCTGCAACCGCAATGCCTGCCAGCGCGCCTCGCCGTCCTGCGGCAGCAGCTTGCGACCGTCATGCAGCGTGTCGAGATAGGCGCAGATGACATCGGAATCGAAGATCGGCGACGCGTCGGGCCGCAACAGCACCGGCACTTTGCCGAGCGGGTTTTCGGCGTAGACGCGGGCATTGCGCAAGGTCGGACTGGTCTCGTGATGAATGACCTCCAGCCGATCGGCAATGCCAACCTCGTGGGCGAAGACGAGCGCCTTGCGCGCGAAGGGTGAGTGGGTCTGATAGTAGAGGATCATTGTCGTCCCAGGATTTGAAGAGGCGTTCGCCTGATCCATCTGTTCTAGCCTGCGAGCCGAGAGAATTGCGCTCTGATTGGGCGCGGTCGACGCAAGTTCGTTTCACGCCTCTCGTCCAACTGCGGCTGCGTGGACTGTCCAGGGCCGGTCGGCCAAAAAAATCTGCCGGCCATGTAGGAACGCCGGCACCTCATCCGTCCTTTGGCTCGCAAGGCCAAACGCAAAGAGGAACAACAGATGACCGATCAGACCCCCGTTCAGCCCGCGGCCAAAGTGCTCGGCGGATTGACCCCCTATCTGCAGCTGGATGGCGCCTTCAAGGCTGCCGAATTCTACAAGAAGGCCTTTGGTGCCGAGCAGGTCTTTGCCTATCCGGCGGACGAAAAAGGCCGCACCATGCACATCCACCTCCACATCAACGGCTCGACGCTGATGCTCTCCGACTTCTATCCCGAAAACGGCATGCCTGCCGTCAAGCCGCAAGGTTACACCATGCAGCTTCACCTCGGCAGCGACGACATCGAAGCCTGGTGGAAGCGCGCCGTCGATGCCGGCTGCGAAGTCGCCGTGCCGCTCCAGATCATGTTCTGGGGTGACCAGTGGGGCAATATGCGCGACCCGTTCGGCGTCGAATGGGCGATGAATGCGCCGGTCAAGAAAGCCTGATTTATCGCCAATGGCGAAGTCCCTCACCGGCTGGCGTCGGTGAGGGATTGTGAACTTCCAGGAGGAGACCCACAATGTCCTATGTCGATGGCTTCGTGCTTGCCGTGCCCAAGGCAAATCTCGATAACTACAAGAGGCTGGCCAACCTCGCAGGCCCTATATGGATGGAACACGGCGCGCTCGCCTATGTCGAATGCATCGGCGACGACGTGCCCTATGGCGAGGTCACTTCGTTCCCGCGCGCCGTGCAGGCCAAGGACGACGAGATCGTCGTCTTCGCCTGGGCCGTCTATGAGTCGCGGGAGAGCCGCGATGCCGTCATGGCCAAAGTGATGGCAGATCCGCGCCTGAAGGCCGATTGGGCGGACATGCCGTTCGACGGGAAGCGCATGATCTTCGGTGGCTTCAAGCCATTCATAGAGCTTTGAGCAGCCGGTAGCAGATTGGCAGAAGCCCCTCAGCTTCGTCATCCTAGGACGAAGCAGGAGCGAAGCTCCGTCGCGAAGGCCTTAGGATGACGACGCGGGTGCTTAGGCCAATCTCTAAGGCCACGATCAGCTAGAGAGCGTTGCGCTAATCCAGCCTGTCCAGAAGCGGCTTCAGCCGGTCACCATAGCGCTTCCATAGATCGACCGACCCCTGATACATCGGCTGGCGCACCTGTGCGGCTGAAGCCGTGCGCACCGGTCGGTCGGTCTCGTGGAACGATAGTGCCGCGTCGTCCCAGGGCAGGCCGAGATGGGCGATCAATGCCCGCGTCTGGCCTTCCTGGTCGGCGACAAAATCCTCGTAGCGTACATCGTGCACGACGCCTGGCAGCACCGTGTGCCAATGCTTCATGATGTCGGTGTAGAGATTGTGGAAGTCGGCGAGCTCGCCGAGATCGTAGCCATAGCGATGGCTGTCGCCGCGGAAATGCACCTTGTAGATCGACAGGCAGGTGGCCGCCGCATCGCGCGCGCAGTGGATGATCCTGGCCTTCGGCATCATCATGTGGATGAAGCCGACAAGCAGGAAGTTGCCCGGCATTTTGTCGGTGACGTGGCGCATGTTCGGATAGCGGGCATGGAGCATGTCGAGATAGGCTTGGCCTGCCTCGGCAAAATCCGAATCGCCCGTATCCGATACGCCCCATGGGAAGCCACCCGGCATGGTCGCCGGGAACTGCCTGCCGACCGCCTTCTTCAATATGCTGAGCTCGCCTGCGCCATAGACCTGCGGATGGCTGGCGATGATCTGCTCGACCAGCGTCGTGCCCGAACGCGGCATGCCGACAATGAAGATCGGCGTGTCGTCGCTGATTGAGCTGGGCCTGTGCTTCTCGAAGAAGCCGGCATCGAAGGTGGCCTTCATCGCCTCGAACTCGGCCCGCGTCCTGGCCTGGTCGTAGTCGATGCCTTTGCGGCGGATCGCATTGCCCTCGGCGAAATAGTCGAAGGCCCGGCCATAATCCCTGAGATCGTCATTCGCCTTGCCGAGTCCGAAGGACAGTTGCATGCGCGCCAGGCTGTCCTGCGGCGCCTTGGCATGCTGGGCTTCCATGCCCCCAAGCTCGCTGTCGCGCTCCTTCTGGCGCTTGACCTGCGTCAGCATCAGCCAGGCTGTGGCCATGGCGGGGTTGATCGCCAACGCCTGCCGGAACAGGTCGGCCGCCTCGTCGAGCTTGCCCTTTTCCATCAACCCGACGCCGAGCCCGTGCAGCAGGTCGGCATCCTTGGGTCGGATCGCCAGCGCTTCGCGGAAGGCAGCCAGCGCCTCATCCAGCCGCCCGGCTTCCTGCAGGGTTTCGGCAAGCCCGATGCGGGCGCGCACATGAAATGGGTTGCGTGCAACCGTGCCGCGATAAATCTCTTCGGCCTCTTCGAACTGGCCGACCTGTTTCAGCGATGAGCCGAGATTGTCGCGCGCCGCGAGTTGGTCCGGCCGCAGATCCACTGCGCCGCGGAAGAAATCGATGGCCGCAGCAGGGCGGCCGAGGTCGCGCATCACCGTACCGAAATTGTTGAGGAAATCGGGATTCGTCGGCTGCAGGCTCACCGACCGTTCGATGAGATCCAGCCCTTCTTCGCTGCGCCCGGTCTGGTGAAGCAGCAGTCCCAGGAAATGCGCCGCGGCCGCGTGCTTGGGCTGACGCGCCAGCACCTGCCGGTAGATCGTCTCAGCCTCTTGCCGGCGCCCGGCCTGATGCAGTTGCAACGCCTGCTGCACATACTGGTCGAGGCCCAGCGGCGGCTGTCCGCCTGCGCCAGACCTGGCTCCCGCACCCGCCGCTCGTCTTTGATCTCTGTTGATGGGAAACCTACCGTGTTTTATCCGCCTGTGGCGATCTAGGCCATCGGCGCCGCAGGTTCAAGGCTTCGCTTGCTGTCTCGTCCTTTCGTCGGTGCGGAAAGATCAAATCAGCACACCGCGATCCGGCCCCAGCAAATCTGGCTCGAGGCCACGGAGCGCGCGTTCATCGATATCAACTCGGCCCGCTCAACGCTCGTTCGTGCCCGCGAACTTGGCCACGCAGTGGCAATCGACGACTTCGGCACCGGCTACTCCAGCCTGTCCTATCTCGAGGGGCTGCCGCTCGATGCGCTCCTAATCGACAAATCGTTCATCGATACGATCAGCACGAATTCCGCCACCAATTCCGTCACCGCGCATATCATCGACATGGCCAAGACACTAAAGCTGAAGATCGTTGCCGAAGGCGGGGAAACGCAGGCGCTGGCCGACCACCTCGCGGCACGCGACGTCGACTACGGCCAGGGCCGGCTGTTTGCCAGACCCATGCCCGCGTCCGAGTTCATCGCCGACTGTGTTCATCGCCGACTGTCGCCAGGTGAGCCGACGGCTTGATGCTTGTCGTCCTCAACGAGGCGCAGCGTTCTCAGCACGGCCCGTCGCCAACGACGCGATAGTCCGCGGCACGGGCTTCGCA
>NZ_RZPI01000190.1:0-8399 GCF_003998715.1 Mesorhizobium sp. M7A.F.Ca.CA.002.15.2.1 | reverse complement strand
TGTATGGATGGCGCCAGGCGCGCGACCGATCGGCAAGGGCAGGGCCGAAGCTGACGCCGCCAAGGCGGCTGACGCCAAGGCGCGCAAGGCCTCGTTCAAACCGACCTATGGCAAACCGGCCGGTGCAAAGCCGTTCGGCAAGCCGCGCGGCGAACGTCCGGGCGGGGCTGGCGGCGGTGAGCGTCCGCGCAACGGTCCCCGAGGCCCCAAAGCGAGATGAGAATCGTCGGCGGTGAGTTTCGCGGGCGTCCGTTGGCGACGCCGCGCTCGAGCGCCATCCGTCCGACGACCGATCGTACCCGCGAGGCGGTCTTCAACGTGCTGGCGCATCGCTTTGCCGAGCAATTGGACGGGGCACGCGTGCTCGACCTGTTCGCCGGCACCGGCGCGCTGGGACTGGAAGCGCTGTCGCGCGGTGCCTCCTACGGTGTCTTCATCGAGGAATCGGCGGAAGGCCGTGGCCTGATCCGCGACAATGTCGAGGCCTTCGGGCTCACCGGCCGCACCAAGATCTTCCGCCGCGATGCCACCGGCCTCGGCGAGGCCGGCACGCTGGCGCCGTTCGGCCTTGTCTTCGCCGACCCGCCCTATGGCAAGGGCCTTGGCGAGCGCGCCTTGCAGTCGGCCAAAGCCGGCGGCTGGCTTCGCCCCGGCGCGCTGTGCGTGGTCGAAGAGGCCGCGGTGGCGTCCTTCGAGCCAGGCCCCGGCTTTTCGGTGCTGGACGAACGCAACTATGGCGAGACCGTCATCCGCTTCATCGAGGCGGCCTGATACGCCTCGTATCCTTGGCCGGGCATCCATGGGCCGGCCTCTTTGCCGCCGCCTTTGCCGGCAACATGATCAACAAATCACTTTGCTTGTCGCCAGCACCTTGCCTATCGTCTGTCGACAGAACCGGAGCCGTTGATGACATCCAGGATTGAATGGCTGCGGGGAACGCTGTTGGCGACCTCCTTGGCTTTTGTCACGACCAGCCCAGTGCTGGCCGAGAGCCCCGTCTTGCCCAACACGGTTCCGGCCGAGTTCAAGGTCACGGATTTCCTGCTCGACAACGGCATGGAGGTGGTCGTCATTCCCGACCACCGTGCGCCGATCGTCACCCACATGGTCTGGTACAAGATCGGCAGCGCCGACGAGCCGCCCGGCAAATCCGGCATCGCGCATTTCTTCGAACATCTGATGTTCAAGGCAACGACCAACCATGCGGCCGGCGAGTTCGACCGCGCCGTCTCCGATATCGGCGGATCCAACAACGCCTTCACCTCCTATGACTACACCGCTTTCCACGAGACGGTGGCGCCGTCGGCACTCGGGCTGATGATGAGCTTCGAGGCTGACCGCATGCGCAACCTCATCCTCACCGATGATGTCATCAAGACCGAGCGCGACGTCATCCTCGAGGAGCGCCGCTCGCGTATCGACAACAGCCCCGAGGCTGTGCTGGACGAGGAGGTCGATGCGACGCTGTGGCAGAACCAGCCCTATCGCATTCCGGTCATCGGCTGGATGCAGGAGATGCAGCAGCTGAACCGCGTCGACGCCACCGCCTTCTACGACAAATACTACCGGCCCAATAACGCCGTGCTGATCGTCGCCGGCGATGTCGAACCGGACACGGTGCGGGCGCTGGCCGAAAAGACCTATGGCAAGGTGGCGCGCGGCCCCGATCTGCCGCCCCGCATCCGCCCGGTCGAGCCGGAGCAGAACACCAAGCGCACGGTCACGCTCTCCGATGCCCGCGTCAGCGTGCCGAGCTTTTCCACGCAATGGGTGGTGCCGTCCTATCATTCGGGAAAGCCGGGCGAGGCGGAAGCGCTCGACCTCTTGGCGGAGATCCTCGGCGGCGGCAATCGCAGCCGGCTCTACCAGGCGCTTGTCGTCCAGCAAGGTATCGCATCCAGCGCCGGCGCCTTTTTCCAGGGCACCATGCTCGACGACACCAACTTCACCGTCTACGGCGCGCCGCGCGGCGATGCCAGGATTTCCGACGTCGAAGCGGCAGTCGATGCGGAGGTGGTGCGCATCGTCAAGGATGGCGTGACGCCATCGGAACTGGAAAAGGCCAAGGACCGCTATGTCAGGTCGATGATCTTTGCCCGCGACAAGCAGGATTCCATGGCCAACATCTACGGTTCGACGCTGGCCACCGGCGGCAATGTGCAGGACGTCCAGCAATGGACGGACCGCATCCGCAAGGTCACCGCAGACGAGGTCAAGGCGGTCGCCGCGCGCTATCTGGTGCTCGCCCGGTCGACGACCGGCTATCTCTTGCCGCAGCAACAGGCGGGGAATTGATGATGAATTCGATCCCCGTGAGCGAGGCAGCCCCCTCATCCGGCCGCTTCGCGGCCACCTTCTCCCCGCTGGGGAGAAGAGGCTGGCGCCAGCGCTGGCAAGCTCCTCTCCCCGTCGGGGAGAGGTCAGCCGAGCAAAGCGGAGGCTGGGTGAGGGGGAGCGCCGGCTTCCGCGATTGGTCGCTGCCGACGATTGCCGCATGGCGTGCACTCACCACCCTCTTTCTCTCCATCCTCTTCCTCATCCTGCCGGCGCTCACCGCGCGGGCCATGGAGATCCAGTCCGTCACCTCGCCAAAGGGCATCACCGCCTGGTTGGTCGAGGATTATTCCGTGCCGGTCGTGGCCATCCGCTTCGTCTTTGGCGGCGGCTCGACGCAGGATCCTGTCGGCAAGGAAGGACTGGCCAATCTGATGACCGGCCTGTTCGACGAAGGCGCCGGCCCGCTCGATAGTGAAGACTTCCAGATCAAGCTCGACGATGCCGGCGCCGAGATGAGCTTCGACGAGAGCCGCGACGGCATCTACGGCTCGATGCGCATGCTGGCCGAGCAGCGCGACCAGGCCTTCGACCTGCTGCGGCTGGCGGTCAACGAGCCGCGCTTCGACCAGTTGCCGATCGACCGCATCCGTTCCCAGATCCTGTCCGGCATCATCGCCGGCGAAAACGACCCGGACACGGTGGCGCAGAACAAATGGGCGCGCGCCCTCTATGGCGACCATCCCTATTCCCGCTCCGATCAGGGCACCAAGGAAAGCATCGCCGCCATCACGTCCGATGATCTGAAAGGCCTGCACAAAGCGGTGTTCGCGCGCGGCGGCCTGCATGTCGCCGTAGTCGGCGCCATCGACGCGGAGACGCTGAAGAAGAAGCTCGACATGGTGTTCGGCGACCTGCCGCAGAACCAGGCGCTGAGGCCTGTGGCCGATATCGACCCGAAGCTGGCGCAGCATATCGAGGTCGACTACGACCTGCCGCAGACCTCCCTGCAGCTCGCCTTTCCCGGCGTGAAGCGCAAGGCGGCGGATTTCTTCCCCGCCGTGCTGATGAACGAGATCCTCGGCGGCGGCACCTTCACCTCGCGCCTGTTCCAGGAAGTGCGCGAAAAGCGCGGACTGGCCTACAGTGTCAACTCCTCGCTCATCAACCAGGACCACGCTAACGCGTTGATCGTCAGCACCGGCACCCGGTCCGACCGTGCGGCCGAGACGCTTGGCATCGTCCGCGATGTCGTCAAGCAATTGGCCGAACAAGGCCCGACCGAAGCGGAACTGGCGGCGACCAAGAAATACATGATCGGCGCCTACGCCATCAACAATCTGGACTCGTCCAGCGCCATCGCCTCGACATTGGTCGAGTTGCAGCTCGACGATCTCGGCATCGACTACATGCAGCGCCGCGCCGGCTACATCAATGCGGTGACGCTCGAACAGGTCAAGGCGGCGGCGAAAAAGCTGCTGACCACCGAGCCGACCATCATGGTCATCGGCCCGAAACTGGCCGGAGCCGGCAAGGGATGAGCCCCACCTTCGGCATCGCCTTCGGCGGCGGCGGCGCGCGCGGGCTGGCCCACATCCATGTCATCGAGGCGCTGGACGAGCTCGGCATCAAGCCGGTGGCGATTGCCGGCTCGTCGATCGGCGCCATCATGGGTGCCGGCATGGCATCGGGTATGGCCGGCAAGGACATCCACGACTACGCCCGCTCGATCCTCGGCCGCCGCGCCGAGGTGGCCAGCCGCATGTGGCGGGCGCGGCCGGGCACGATAGCCGAAGCCATGCAGAACGGCATCCGCGTCAGCCAGTTCAATGTCGAGCGCATCCTGAAAGCCTTTCTGCCCGAGGCCATCCCCGAAACCTTTGCCGAGCTGAAGATCCCGCTGAAGGTGACGGCGACCGACTATTTCGGTCACAAGCTGGCCGTCTTCGAAGACGGCGACCTGCACTCCGCGCTGGCGGCGTCAGCGGCCATCCCTGCCGTGTTCCGTCCGGTGATGCGCGACGGCAGGCTGCTGATCGACGGCGGCATCTACAACCCCGTGCCGTTCGACCTGATCGAGAACGACGCCGACATCATCATCGGCGTCGACGTCGTCGGCGCGCCGGAAGAGGCCGACCGCAAACAGCCGACCTCCGTCGACCTGATGTTCGGCGCCACGCAATTGATGATGCAGTCGATCATCGCCAACAAGCTGAAGCAATGCCGCCCCGACATCCTGGTCCGCCCGGCAGTGTCGAGATACCGGGTCCTCGATTTCCTGAAGATCGACGCGCTGATGAACGAGACGGTGGATATCAAGGACGAACTGAAGCGGCAGGTGGAGAAGGCGGTGGAGGCGAGGAATAGCGCCGCCATCAAGGGGAGACGGGGCAAGCAGGTCGGGTGAGGATGCATCTCCCCATTCGATCTGAAAGGCTCCAACCGATTACGACTTAGCCGCCACCGGCGCATACTCCAGCGCCACAACGCCGTTGCTGAACGGCGTGGCCGAAATCAGTTCGAGCGACACCGGTTCGCCGCCTGGGAACAGCGGCTTGCCTTGGCCGACGGTGCCGGGATAACTGAGCAGCCTGACGCGGTCGACCAGGCCATGGCGCAGCAATTCCTGCGCGACGCTGAGGCTGCCATGCACATAGATGTTGCCGCCGCTGCCTTGCTTCAGCGTCCTGACCGCTTCCGGCAGCGGTCCCTTCAGCAATTCGGCAGGCTTCCAGTCGAGCGCCTTCAGGCTGTTCGACGCGACATATTTCGGCAGCGCGTTGAACCGTTCGGCAAAATCTCCGGTTTCCGTCGGCCAGGAGCCGGCAAAGATCTCATAGGTCGTGCGCCCCAAAAGCATGGCGCCGGTGTCGGCAAGCTCGTCCTCCTTGAACCTGTTCATCTCGTCGTTCCAAGTCATGCTTGGCAGCTTCTCGACCTCGGCAATGCCATCGACGCTGATGAATTCGGTGACGATAAGTTTTCGCATGGCGTTCTCCTTCTTCGCTCAAAGGACGGACCGCGCAGGGTCATTGCGACACGCTTCGTGAAAAATATCACTGTGCGGGCGGAGGCGCCGCGTTCAAGGGGAGACAGCGGAAGAGGACAAGGGTGAGCCCTGGTGAAACGCAGGGCTGGCCGGTAAACCCGTAACCCCACCGCTCGTCTTCAGTCCTTCGCCCGCTCCACATAAGCCCCATCCGCCGTCATCACCACCACGCGGGTGCCCGGCGCGATGTGGGGGGGCACCAGGGTGCGCACGCCGTTGGACAGCACGGCCGGCTTGTAGGACGACGAGGCCGTCTGTCCCTTGGTCGTCGGCTCGGTTTCCACCACTTCGAAGGTGGCGCGCTGCGGCAGCACCAGGGAAATGGCAATGCCGTTGAACTGCGACACCTGCACGGCCATGCCTTCCAGCAGGTAAGGTGCCATGTCGCCGACCACGGCTTCCGACACCGCCACCTGGTCGTAGGTTTCCGGGTTCATGAAGTGAAAGCCTTCGCCGTCGCGGTAGAGGAAGGTGTGCTCGCGCTCTTCGACATAGGCGCGCTCGACCTGCTCGGTGGTGCGGTAGCGTTCCGAAACCTTCACCCCGTCGCCGATGCGGCGCATGTCGAGCTGCGTTACCGGCGTGCCCTTGCCTGGGTGGATGTTTTCGGCAAAGAGGATCACATAAAGCTTGCCGTCCTTGTCGACGACATTGCCTTTGCGGAGCGAACTGGCGATGACTTTCACCACGGTTTTAAATCCTGCAAGAAGAGTTGACTGGCGTTTGCCGGCTAGTGCGGCGCTGGATGGGGGCCTACCGCATCTTGGCCGCCGCCGCCAGCCCCCTTCCACCATGTTCCGAGCCGCATGACCGAAGCTTCGCCCTGGTGGACGCCTGACGTTCACGCCGACCGCCGCCCGCGGCTGATGCTGCGCAATGGCATCGCCGCCGGCCTGCGCGACTGGTTCGCCGCCCATGATTTCGTCGAGGTGCAAACGGCGGCGCTGCAGGTCTCGCCCGGCAATGAGGCGCATCTGGCGGCTTTCGCCACGGAAGCGGTCGGGCCGGACGGTGCAAGGGCGCCACTCTATCTCCACACCTCGCCGGAATTCGCCTGCAAGAAGCTGCTCGCCGCCGGTGAAACCAGGATTTTCAGCTTCGGTCCGGTCTATCGCAACCGCGAGCGCGGCCCCTTGCATCATCCCGAATTCACCATGCTCGAATGGTACAGGGTGGGCGAGGCCTATGAGAGCCTGATGCTGGATTGTGCGGCCTTTCTGGCGCTGGCCGCGACAAGGACAGGGGCGACTCTTTTCTCTTTCCGGGGCCGCGACTGCGATCCGTTTGCCGAGCCGGAACGACTGACGGTGGCGGACGCTTTCGCCCACTATGCCGGCATCGACCTGCTGGCCACGGTCGCCGCCGACGGCAGCACCGACCGCGACGCGCTGCACGCCGCCTTGACCTATGCCGGCCTGCGCACCGCGCCCGACGACAGCTGGGCCGATCTGTTCAGCCGGGTGATGGTGGAAAAAATCGAGCCGTTGCTCGGGCAGGGCCGCGCGACCATCCTGTGCGAATATCCCGTCGCCGAGGCGGCACTGGCGCGGCCGAGCCAGCGCGACCCGCGCGTCGCCGAGCGTTTCGAGCTCTATTGCTGCGGCGTCGAACTCGCCAACGGCTTTGGCGAACTGACCGACGCCGACGAGCAGCGCCGGCGCTTTGTTATCGAGATGGACGAGAAGCAGCGCGTCTATGGCGAGCGCTATCCGCTGGACGAGGATTTTCTCTCAGCCCTTGCCATCATGCCGCCGGCCAGCGGCATCGCACTCGGCTTCGACCGGCTGGCGATGCTGGCGACCGGCGCGCAAAAAATCGAGGACGTGATCTGGACGCCTGTCGCCTGAGGGCGGAAAGATCTGGCCTATTCGATTCCAGGGATCAAGACTGGACCGTGACCCCGAACCAAGAGACCACATGATCGGTACTGGATTTCAAGGTCAATCGGGAAGATCTACAGTGGCTGCTTCTGAAACGGTCGAAATCGCCATTGTCGGCGCCGGAGTTGTCGGGCTGGCGACGGCACTTCGCCTTGTCGCGGACGGCCGCGAAGTCCTGCTCATCGATCCGAACGAGCCGGGCTCCGGCGCGTCGTTCGGCAATGCCGGAACGATCGCCGAATATGCCTGCATGCCGGTCGGCACTCCTGCGGTGCTGCGGGCATTGCCAAAGCTGCTGCTTGATCCCGACAGCCCGTTTTCGCTGCGCTGGCCGGCGCTGCTGCAGCTGGCGCCATGGCTCGTTCGGTTCATGCGGCAATCGCTGCCGGCGGCCACCCGGGCCAATGCACTGGCGCTCGCCGGACTGCTGGCCGACGCCCTTCCAGCCTGGGAAGACATGGTCGGGGAGGCCGGGCTGGAGGACCAGATGCGCCGCAATGGCTGTCTTTACCTCTATCGCCGCTTGAGCGATTTTGCCGCTGGCGCCGGCGGCCGGGCAATGCGCGCTGGGTTTGGCATCCACCAAGAGGTCCTGACTCCCGAAGAGGTGGCGGCGCTTGAGCCGGGCCTGCCGGCGACAGCAGCGCATGGCGTGTATTTTCCCGACTCGATCAATGTCACCGATCCGGCAATGGTGATGCGGCGGTTGCTGGGCGCGGTGAGTGCCCGTGGTGCATCGGTGAAGCAGGCAGAGATCACCGGGCTGCAGGTCGAGGCTGACGGTGTGCAGCTCAGCGGACCCGGCGTTCGCATCAAGGCTGGCACGGTGGTGATCGCCGCCGGTGCACGGTCGCGCGCACTGGCCGCGCAGGCCGGCGACAGGATTCCGCTCGAGACCGAGCGCGGCTATCATCTGGAATTCCAGACCGACGCGCCGCTGCTCAACCGACCTGTCTGTCCCGTCGATCTTGGTTTCTACCTGACGCCGATGGCTGGCCGCTTGCGGGTCGCCGGCACCGTCGAACTCGGCGGCCTGGTCGCGCCGCCAAATCCGCGCCGGCTGGCGCTGCTTGACCGTGGCGCCAGGCAAATTTTTCCCAGGCTCGGCTCGCCTGCCTCGCAATGGCTCGGCTTCCGGCCGTCCCTGCCGGATTCCAGGCCGGTCATCGGCGCTTCGCGCGGCAGCTCCCGCGTAA
>NZ_RZPI01000018.1:0-21793 GCF_003998715.1 Mesorhizobium sp. M7A.F.Ca.CA.002.15.2.1 | reverse complement strand
CAGCGATGACGCGGCAACCAAGATCCGCCTCGGCAACCCGGTCATCATCCGCGGCCGCGACGCACCGGTGGAAGCCGAAGAAGCCTGCGCCACGGCGCGCGGCAAGCTGGTCGCCATCGGTGCCATTGAGCAAGGCATGTTCAAGCCCAAGCGGGTCTTTGCCGGTTGATTCCTGTCGTCTAATGTCGAGGCGAGGACTCGCACGAGGGGAATATGGCAAAGGCTGAGACCGTGAAGACGCGGGCACCGGCGAAAACGCGGCGGCCGCCGGTCGGTGCGTCGCCCGGCACGCTGATCGCCGACCCGTCGGCGCGTCGCTCGGAACTGCGTCTGACGCTGATCTCGCCCGAAAAATTCAAGACTATCGAAAATGCCAGCATCGACGACCTCAACACCCATTGCCACAAATGGCCGGTCCTCTGGCTCGACTGCACCGGCCTCGCCAACATCCCGCTGATCGAGGAGATCGGCCGCATTTTCAGCCTGCATCCGCTGGCGCTGGAGGACGTCGTCAACACCGGCCAGCGGCCTAAGGTCGACTTCTTCGAGGACCATGCCTTCGTCGTCGTCAGGATGATCGACGATGTCACCTCGCACCGCTATGAGCAGATCGCCGTCTTCTTCGGCAGCAACTTCGTCGTTACCTTCCAGGAGCGGGAAGGCGATCCATTCGATCCGGTGCGCAAGCGCATTGAAAGTTCGGCGCCCAACCGGCTGCGCGCCCGCGGCGCCGACTATCTTGCCTATGCGCTGATCGATGCCATCGTCGACAGCTATTTTCCGCCGATCGAGGCCGCCGGTGACATGGTCGACAGCATCGAGGACCAGATGCTGCATTCGCCGCACAAACACCAGATGCGGCAGCTGCATGAATTGCGGCGTGACGCCAACGTGCTGAAAGGCGTGCTGTGGCCGATGCGCGATGCGCTGGCGACGCTGATCCGCAACGATGTGCCCTATGTGAAGGCCGAGACCAAGATCTTCCTCAACGACACGCTCGACCATGCGCTCAGGCTGATCGAGCTGGTCGAGACCCAGCGCGATATGCTGACCGGCCTGATCGAGATGCACCTGTCGCTGAGCCAGGCGCGCACCAACGACGTTATCAGCTATCTCACCATCGTCTCGGTCATCTTCATGCCGCTCACCTTCCTGGTCGGCATCTGGGGCATGAATTTCGATCCGGAGTCTTCGCCCTGGAACATGCCGGAACTGAAGGCCTACTACGGCTATCCCTTGTCGCTGCTGTTCATGGCGCTTGTCGCGTTCGGGCTGATCGCCTTCTTCAAATGGAAGAAATGGCTTTGACAGGGATAAACCTGCCATTTTGGCCTGAAAAGCCGGCTTGTGAATTGGGCTGGTGTTTTCCGGGGAATTGCACTATATGCGCCGCAGCTTAGCGCTATGACGCTTTGCTTGCACCGGCCCCTGCTGGACGACATCCCGGCTGAGGGCGACCCGTTTCCTCAAACAGATAAGGAAAAACACGATGTCGATTACTGCCGAGCGCAAACAGGAATTGATGGGTGAATTCGCAACCGCCAAGGGCGATACCGGGTCTCCGGAAGTCCAGGTGGCCATCCTTTCCGAGCGCATCAAGAACCTGACCGACCATTTCAAGGACCACAAGAAGGATAACCATTCCCGCCGTGGTCTGCTTGCTCTCGTCTCCCAGCGCCGCAGCCTGCTTGATTATCTCAAGCGCAAGGACGACGCGCGCTACCAGACGCTGATCGAGAAGCTCGGTCTGCGTCGTTGACGAATTGACCGGCGGGCTTTCGAAGGAGAGCCCGCCGGTCGCGCATTCTGCCAGTCGTATCGACTGGCCAGACCCGGTTTCGATCGTGCAGAGGGCACTCGAAACCGCCCATGGACGGTCATGGGGCAGGATTGCAGGACGCTCGCGCGCGCACCGCGCCGAAATCACCCGAGCCTCCCGTTGTCTTGCCCGTGGCTGCCCGAGAAAGGAAGCCAGGGAAAGGGCATCTCCGCGCACCGTGAAACGGCGCGGCCCTTTCCTCATATTAAGGACAAGAGATGTTCAATCACCACAAAGTGGAAATCGAATGGGGCGGTCGTCCGCTCATCCTCGAAACCGGCAAGATCGCGCGCCAGGCTGATGGCGCGGTGCTCGCCACCTACGGCGAGACCAAGGTCCTCGCCACCGTCGTTTCGATGAAGGAGCCGAAGCCCGGCCTCGATTTCTTCCCGCTGACCGTCAACTACCAGGAAAAGACCTACGCCGCCGGCAAGATCCCGGGTGGCTATTTCAAGCGTGAAGGCCGTCCGAGCGAGAAGGAAACGCTGGTTTCCCGCCTCATCGACCGCCCGATCCGCCCGCTCTTCGCCTCCGGCTACAAGAACGACACCCAGATCGTCGTCACCGTCGTCCAGCATGATCTCGAGAACGATCCCGACATCCTGTCGATCGTTGCCACTTCGGCCGCCCTGACGCTCTCCGGCGTCCCCTTCATGGGCCCGGTCGGCGGCGCCCGCGTCGGCTACATCAACGGCGAATACGTTCTGAACCCGCATGTCGACGAGATGCAGGAATCCAAGCTCGACCTCGTTGTCGCCGGCACCGCCGACGCTGTGCTGATGGTTGAGTCCGAAGCCAAGGAATTGGGCGAAGAGCTGATGCTCGGCGCCGTCATGTTCGGCCACAAGGGCTTCCAGCCGGTCATCGACGCCATCATCAAGCTGGCCGAAGTCGCCGCCAAGGAGCCGCGCGACTTCACCGCGCCGGACTATTCCGCGCTTGAAGCCGAGATGCTGAAGATCGTCGGCGACGAACTCAGCAACGCCTACAAGAACGTCGACAAGCAGAAGCGTTACGCCGCCGTCGACGCCGTCAAGGCGAAGGTCAAGGCAGCGTTTGCCCCGGCCGAAGGCGAAGATGCCAAGTACACTTCCGAGCAGATCGGTTCGGTATTCAAGGAACTCCAGGCCAAGGTCGTGCGCTGGAACATCCTCGACACCGGTTCGCGCATCGATGGCCGTGACCTCAAGACGGTCCGCAAGATCGTCTCCGAAGTCGGCGTCCTGCCGCGCACCCACGGTTCGGCGCTGTTCACCCGCGGCGAGACCCAGGCGCTGGTCGTTGCCACGCTCGGCACCGGCGAGGATGAGCAGTATGTCGATTCGCTGACCGGCATGTACAAGGAGAAGTTCCTCCTTCACTACAACTTCCCTCCCTATTCCGTCGGCGAGACCGGCCGCATGGGTTCGCCGGGTCGCCGCGAAATCGGCCATGGCAAGCTCGCCTGGCGCGCCATTCGCCCGATGCTGCCGAGCGCCGACCAGTTCCCCTACACGCTGCGTGTCGTCTCGGAGATCACCGAGTCCAACGGTTCGTCGTCGATGGCCACCGTCTGCGGCACCTCGCTGGCGCTGATGGATGCCGGCGTGCCGCTGGCCAAGCCCGTCGCCGGTATCGCCATGGGCCTGATCAAGGAAGGCGAGCGTTTCGCCGTTCTATCCGACATCCTCGGTGACGAGGATCACCTCGGCGACATGGACTTCAAGGTCGCCGGCACCGCCAACGGCATCACCTCGCTGCAGATGGATATCAAGATCGAAGGCATCACCGAGGAGATCATGAAGATCGCGCTGGACCAGGCCAAGGATGGCCGCCAGCACATCCTCGGCGAGATGGCGCATGCTCTGACCGGCGCGCGTTCGGAACTGGGTGAGTTCGCACCGCGCATCGAAGTGATGCACATCCCGACCGACAAGATCCGTGACGTGATCGGCTCGGGCGGCAAGGTGATCCGCGAGATCGTCGAAAAGACCGGCGCCAAGATCAACATCGAGGACGACGGCACGGTCAAGATCGCTTCGTCCAATGCCAAGGAGATCGAGGCGGCGAAGAAGTGGATCCACACCATCGTCGCCGAGCCGGAAGTCGGCGAGATCTACGAAGGTACGGTCGTCAAGACCGCGGACTTCGGCGCTTTCGTCAACTTCTTCGGCCCGCGTGACGGCCTCGTCCACATCTCGCAGCTTGCCAACGACCGGGTCGCCAAGACCTCGGACGTGGTCAAGGAAGGCGACAAGGTCTGGGTCAAGCTGATGGGCTTCGACGAGCGCGGCAAGGTCCGCCTGTCGATGAAGGTCGTCGACCAGGCCACCGGCAAGGAACTCGCCCGCGACAAGAAGACCGAAGGCGAAGAAAACGCCGCCTGATTGGTCTGAGATCATGAATCGAAACGGGCGCGGCTTATGTCGCGCCCGTTTTCATTTTCAGCCTGGGTTTCAAAGCGCTTAGACAAGTCGAGATCGAACAATGTCCGCCGAGCCGTTGAAGACGCTTTTCCATCCCTTCGAGGCGGAGGCTGTTGCTTTGCCGGGAAAGGGCACGCGCGCCCTGTTTTTCGGCGCTGAGCCGGGTTTTCGCCTGCCTGAAGGCTTTGAGGCGACGCTTCACCTCGTACAGGGCTTCCGGCCGCATTTTAGCGTGCTGCAGGCGTCTGGCTTCGTCGTCACCGCGCAAGTGGAAGGCGATGGCTTCGATATGGCACTTGTGCTTGCCGGCCGGCATCGCGGCTTGAACGAAGTGCGCATCGCGCAGGCGCTTGAGTGCGTGGCGCCGGGCGGCCTGGTCGTCATTGCCGGCGGCAAGGACGATGGCATTGCCAGCCTGCGCAAGCGCGTTGACGAGCTTGTGCCGCTTGAAGGCCATTTGCCCAAATATCACGGCATTGCCTTCTGGCTGCGACGTCCCGCCGATCTGGCCGCCGCGGAAGAATTGCGCGCTGCCAACCCCGCTCTGCTGGTTGAAGGCCGGTGCCACACCGCGCCCGGCATGTTCTCGTTCGACCGGATCGATACCGGATCGAAATTGCTGGTCGAGAACCTGCCCAATGACCTGCGTGGCAGCATTGCCGATCTCTGCGCCGGCTGGGGCTATGTGGCGGCCGAGATCGCCGCCCGCTCCCCCGGCGTTCAGGCGCTCGACCTCTATGAGGCCGATTTCGCCGCGCTTGAAGCCGCGAAGCTCAATCTGGCAGCGGTCAGCCAGCCGACCGCCAGGAATTTCTTCTGGATCGATCTGCTGAAGGAACCAGTCGAGAAGCGCTACGACGCGATTGCCATGAACCCGCCCTTTCACCGCAGCCGGGCGGCCGAGCCGGAGATCGGCGCCGGCATGATCCGAGCGGCGGCCAAGGCCTTGAAGCCGGGTGGGCGGCTGTTCATGGTCGCCAACCGTCAGCTTCCCTACGAACCGATCTTGGCGGCTGTCTTTTCGAGCCATGCCGAACTCGCTCGTGACGGCATGTTCAAGGTGCTTTCCGCTCGTCGTTGAAGCATGATCCCGAAAGTGGATACCGGTTTCGGAAAAGATCATGCTCAAAAACAGATATCGCGTCGCACTCAATGCAGATTGGCAACGCGCCGGACCTCATCGGTGATATGCACGTCGCCGACCCTGATCTTGAGGGGGGCGGGCCTGCCATACAGGTAGCCTTGCACCACCTCGCAGCCGGCTGCCCTGAGCAGTGTCGCCTGGCTTTCGGTCTCGACGCCTTCGGCAATGATGCTGACGCCGAGCGCGCGCGAAAGCCCGACGATGGTCGAGACGACCGCGCCGGAGCTGGAATCTGTGTCGAGGCGGCTGACGAAGGACCGGTCGATCTTCAGCTTGCCGAATGAGAAATCGATCAGGTAGCTCAAATTGGAATAGCCGGTGCCGAAATCATCGACGGCGACCGAAATGCCGATATCCGCAAGCTCCTTCAGGATGGCGGCGGCGCGGTCGCGATCCTGCATCATCGCCGTCTCGGTCACTTCCAGTTCCAGCCGTGACGGCTTGATGCCGGTGCTCGTCATGGTGTCGCGCACGATGCCGACGAAGTCCTTGGTCATGAACTGGACGGGCGAGATGTTGACGGCGACGAAGCAGTCGTCGGGCAGATGCCGGGCGTCGCTGCAGGCTTTGCGCAGCACCCATTCGCCGATCGGGCCGATCATGCCGGTTTCCTCGGCGATCGGAATGAACTCCATCGGCGGGATCATGCCGCGTTCCGGATGCCGCCAGCGGATCAGCGCTTCGTAGCCGACGATGCGGCCGGTCGGGAGATCGAGCTGCGGCTGGTAATGAAGGTCGAAGTCACCGCGCTCGAAGGCTGTATGCAGTTCGGATTCGATCCACTGGCGATGGTCGGCGACCCTGCCCATTTCGGCATGGAAGACGGACCAGTTGCCGACGCCGCTGGCGCGCGCGTTCTGCAGCGCCAGATTGGAGCGGCGCAGGATGAGGACGGGATCGACACCGTCCTTTGGCATCGCCACGATGCCGACCGACAGGCTGACCGATTGCAGGTGCGTACCGAGATCATAGGGCTCCATCATCTCGTCGATGAGCCTCTCTATGGTGCTTTCCAAGGACCCTGCGACTTGGTTGTCGGGGAGCAGGATCGCGAATTCACCGGCGCCGATGCGTCCGATCAGCGCGCGCGGCGGCACGCACGTCTTCAAGCGCTTGGTGAAGGCGCGGATCAGCTCGTCGCCCTGGCTGTAGCCGATGGCGTCATTGATCTGCTTGAACCGGTCGATGTCGATATCGATGAGGAACATCGGCTCGCCGGTCCGGCTGGTCGCGCATGCCGCCTCGGCAATCTTGCCGACCATCGCCGGACGTGCCACCAGGCCGGTCAGCTTGTCGAAATGGGTTTCCGTGAAGACGAAATCCGCCGATTCATCGACGCCGGCGAAGAAGGACATCGCGGCGACCGACGCCGCCAGTGCGCAAAGAGCGGCCATCACCGAGACCATCATGTCGGCGGAGATGCCGGCAAAGCCATCGCCGAGACCGAGCTTCAGGCCCCAGAGCCCGAGGACGAAACTGCCGAGACCCGAACTCGCTATGGTGAGCAGTCGGAACACCGGTGTTCGCTTCGGGTTGCTGACGGCGAGCATTGAAAGTTCCCCTGAGTACGGAGCTTTCTACCGGATATCTCCTTAAAATGAGTTTCCGCGAATGAATCCAATTTTATTGGACCGGAAGTATTTCTTGAGCGGATCAATGCGACTGGCGCTGAAACGGGGTTTAGCCGCGCGCTTTAAGCTTCGTGTTTTCAGATGTCCGCCATTTCAAAACCGTCGCGCACCTTTGGCCGACAGGCGTTAGTCTCGCCCGCCGTCGGTCTGCTTCAATTCGTCGAGCGTCGGCATGGAAACGATGTGATAGCCGGAATCGACATAGTGGATTTCGCCGGTAACCCCGGAAGACAGATCCGACAACAGATAAAGCGCCGAACCACCGACCTCGTCGATGGTCACCGTGCGGCGCAGTGGCGAGTTTCGCTGCTGGTAGGAGAACATGTGGCGGGCGTCCGAAATGCCGGCGCCGGCGAGCGTGCGCACGGGCCCAGCCGATATGCCGTTTACCCTGATGCCGCGCGGACCGTAATCGTTGGCGAGGTAGCGCACGCTGGCCTCCAGTCCGGCCTTGGCGACGCCCATGACATTGTAGTTCGGCATGACGCGGACGGAGCCCGCATAGGTCAGCGTGATCATCGATCCGCCGTCCTTCATCAAGGTGGCCGCATGGCGGGCGACCTCGGTGAAGGAGTAGCAGGAGATCACCATGGTGCGGACGAAATTGTCCCGGCTGGTGTCGGCGTAGAGGCCTTTCAACTCGTTCTTGTCGGAAAAGCCGATGGCGTGGACGATGAAATCCAGCCCGCCCCATTCGTTGCCCAGGGTCTCGAACGTGGCGGCGACCGAAGCGCTGTCCTCGACGTCGCACGGCACGACCAGCGAGGCGCCGAGCTTGTCGGCCAGCGGCTTGACCCGGCGTCCGAAGGCATCGCCCTGATAGGTGAAGGCGAGTTCCGCCCCGTGTTCGGATAATTTCCGGGCGATGCCCCAGGCGATCGAATGATCGTTGGCGACACCCATGACAAGCCCGCGCTTGCCCTTCATCAATCCGTCCATGGCCGGCAAATCCTTATGCGGAATAGCGCTGGAAAACGAGCGTGGCGTTGGTGCCACCGAAGCCGAACGAATTGGACAAAACAGTGTCGATCCTGGCGTCGTCGATGCGCTTTCGCACGATCGGCATGCCCTCGAATTCGGGGTCGAGGGTCTCGATATGGGCGCTTTCGCCGATGAAACCGCCCTGCATCATCAGGATCGAGTAGATGGATTCCTGCACGCCGGCCGCGCCCAGCGAATGGCCGGTCAGCGACTTCGTCGAGGTGATGTACGGCATCTCTGGGCCGAACACCTCGCGGATGGCGCCCATTTCCTTGGAATCTCCCACCGGCGTCGAGGTGCCATGGGTGTTGATGTAGTCGACCGGCGTGGAAACCGTGGCCAGCGCCTGGCGCATGCAGCGGACCGCGCCTTCGCCTGAAGGAGCAACCATGTCGTAGCCATCCGACGTCGCGCCATAGCCGACGATCTCGGCATAGATCTTGGCGCCGCGCGCCTTGGCATGCTCAAGCTCTTCCAGCACCAGCACACCGGCGCCCCCGGCAATGACGAAGCCGTCGCGATTGACGTCATACGCACGGGAGGCGGTCGATGCCTTGTCGTTGAATTTCGACGACATGGCGCCCATGGCGTCGAACAGGTCCGACATCGTCCAGTCGAGATCCTCGTGGCCGCCGGCGAAGACGATGTCCTGCTTGCCCCATTGGATCAATTCATAGCCATTGCCGATGCAATGCGCCGAGGTCGAACAGGCCGACGAGATCGAGTAGTTGACGCCGTGGATCTTGAACCATGTGGCAAGCGTCGCCGATGCGGTCGACGACATTGCCTTCGGCACCGCGAATGGACCGATGCGCTTGGGACTGCCGTTCTTCAGCGTCGTTTCGGCAGCTTCGACGATGGTGCGGGTGGATGGTCCGCCCGATCCCATGACGATGCCGGTGCGCTCATTGGTGATGTCGCTCTCGCCGAGGCCCGCATCCGCGATCGCCTGGTCCATGGCGACGTGGTTCCATGCAGCACCCTGGCTCAGGAAGCGCATCGCACGGCGATCGATCATCGCCGATGGATCGAGCGTCGGCGCTCCCCAGACCTGGCAGCGGAAGCCGTGTTCGGCGAAGGAATCCGAGAAGCTGATGCCTGATCTGGCGTCATGCAGCGAGGCTTGCACCTCGTTGGCATTGTTGCCGATCGACGACACGATGCCGAGGCCTGTGACTACGACACGTCTCATTCGCAACTCCTTCCAGGGATGCTGGCCAAAGGGGGCCGGCCAGGGGTGCCGGTCAGCCGACCGCCGACTGCTTGGACAGACCGACTTTCAAATCCGTTGCCGCGTATATGGGTTCGCCATCCGCCTTCAGCCAGCCATCGGCGATGCCGAGCACCAGCCGGCCCCGCATCACGCGCTTGAAGTCGATGCCATATTCGACCTTCTTCACCGAAGGCGTGACCATGCCCTTGAATTTCACTTCGCCGGTCGACAGCGCCATTCCCTTCCCGGGTTCGCCAAGCCAGCCAAGATAGAAGCCCGTCAGTTGCCACATGGCGTCGAGGCCGAGGCACCCCGGCATGATCGGATTGCCGATGAAATGGCAGGCAAAGAACCACAGGTCCGGCTTGATGTCGAACTCCGCGCGGATGAAACCCTTCTCGAAGGCGCCGCCGGTCTCGCTGATCTCGGTGATGCGGTCGAACATCAGCATTGGCGGATAGGGAAGCTGGGCGTTGCCCGGTCCGAACAGTTCGCCGCGGGCGCAGGCCAGCAATTCGTCGTACTCGTAGCTGGATTTACCCGCCATCAATCTCATCCCATATCGTTCCGGGCCATCGGGTGCCCTTGTCGTTGGTTTCCTAACACAATCTGTTTCAGGCCGGAAACCGGCGTTTGCGCTTAGCCTGCTCGTCTGCCTGGGTCAATGCGCGCTATTGATCGCATTCGGACGACAGAATATATGTCCTGAGAGGTCCGGTTTCGGCAGACGTTCATTTTTTTGCCATTCTGGGCGTGTCTTGGGGCGGAACTGTGGGGTTCGACGAGAAGATGGACCTGGACGGCCGGAAGGAAAATGTCGCTGTGGACAAGCGGGTCCGTGAAGCCGGGCTGAGGCCGACGCGTCAGCGCATTGCGCTGGCCGATCTGCTTTTCGCCAAGGGCGACCGGCATCTGTCGGCCGAGGAACTGCACGAGGAGGCGGTTGCCGCCGGCGTGCCGGTGTCGCTGGCCACCGTCTACAATGCCCTTCACCAGTTTACCCAGGCGGGACTTTTGCGCATCCTCGCCGTCGAAGGCGCGAAAACCTATTTCGACACCAACACCTCCGACCACCACCATTTCTACATCGAAGGCGAAAACCGTATATTCGACATCGACAGCGGTCCGGTGACGGTTGCGAACCTGCCGGAGCCTCCGGAAGGGATGGAGATCGCCAATGTCGACATCGTCGTGAGGCTGCGCCCCAAACGCCGCGAATGACTGGCGAGGCCGGAATCATCTGCCAAGCCAGAATTATCGGCCAGGGATGAAACCCCTCGATCTCGTAATCCGGCTCGAATGGGCGATCGTGGCACTGGCTGCCGTCATTTTCTACGGTTCGACCGGCATCTCCTGGTGGCTCTTCGGATTGCTTATCCTGGCGCCTGACCTATCGATGTCGGGCTATCTGGCCGGTCCGCGCGTCGGTGCCCTTGCCTACAACGCCTTGCACATCCTGATCGTGCCCGTGCTGCTGCTGCTCGGCGGGCACATGTGGGGCAATGCGGCCGCGATGGCGGTTGCGCTGATATGGATCGCCCACATCGCCATCGACCGTGCGCTGGGCTACGGTCTGAAGCTGCCGACCGGCTTCCAGGACACCCATCTCGGCCGTATCGGGCATAAAGCCAGGACCGCGAAAGAGAATCAGTCCTTGACCCGTTCGCCGGGATAGGCGCCCCAGACGACCGACTGGGCAAGCCAGCCGGTGTGGCCGTCGAACGTCATTTCGCACCACTGGCCGTCGCAGGATTTGATCGTACCCATGACGCCAGGTTCGATCATCGCGACCACCCTTGCATCCTTGTCGGGGCTGTTGAGAAGATTGATCCGGGTGCCCTTGCCACGCTGCCATGGTGCGACGATTGCCGTGCGTCGGCCGGAAAGCAGCGACTGGTTGATCCAGCCTTCCGAACCATCGGCATCGCGCACGCGGCGCCATGTGTCGAATTCCTGGATGATCTCCATCGGCAGGCCGGCCTTCATGTACATCCAGTCGACCGAGTAGTTGGCGCCGGGGCCGACGCGCGAGTTGACGCGGCCGGATTTCAGGCTGACGAATCGCGGCAGCGGCAGGCCGCTCGGCCCGAGCGTGACGACGCTCTGGGCAGGTGCAGCCGCACTCTGTGCCGCCGTAAGCGGAGAATAAAGCAGAGCGCCGAAAAATGCTGCACTGAGGGCCAGGCGAAGCGACGCGAAACCAGACACTTTCATTCCTTTCGGCGCTTGCCTCGGCGCCCCTTTTTCTTTGTCTTCGGCGGCACCGCTTGTTACATGGGTAATCGGCACCGCGACCGGCTTTCAGTTTCGCCGGTCTTGGTTAAAGAGGTCTCAACGAGATCGGGTTAGAGCAATTCCAGCAAACCTGTGAAGCGGTTTTGCGTTCGGAATTGCGGCAAATACTCGAGAGGGAAACAATGGCAGGCAAAAAAAGGCCTCTCGTCGTCATCACGCGCAAGCTGCCCGACCCGGTCGAGACCCGCATGCGCGAACTGTTCGACGCAAGGCTGAATGTCGAGGACCGGCCGATGACGCAGCCGGAACTGGTCGCGGCGGTCAAGGAAGCCGACGTTCTGGTGCCGACCATTACCGACAATATCGACGCGGCGCTGATCGCTCAGGCAGGCGACAACCTCAAGCTGATCGCCAATTTTGGCAACGGCGTCGACAAGATCGATGTCGCGGCTGCGGCCAAGAGGGGCATCACCGTCACCAACACGCCGAATGTCCTGACCGAAGACACCGCCGACATGACGATGGCGCTGATGCTGGCGGTGCCGCGGCGGCTCGCGGAAGGCGCCAATGTGCTCACCGGCGACAAGAAATGGGCCGGCTGGTCGCCGACCTGGATGCTGGGCCGGCGCATCTGGGGCAAGCGGCTCGGCATTGTCGGCATGGGGCGGATCGGCACGGCCGTAGCCAGGCGGGCCAAGGCCTTCGGACTGTCGATCCACTATCACAACCGCCACCGCGTGCTGCCGGCCGTGGAAGACGGGCTGGAGGCGACCTATTGGGAAAGCCTCGACCAGATGCTGGCCCGCATGGATATCATCTCGGTCAACTGTCCCTCGACGCCGGCAACCTTCCATCTGCTTTCGGCGCGGCGGCTGGCGCTACTGCAGCCCACCGCCTATGTCGTCAACACCGCGCGCGGCGACATCATCGACGAGGAAGCACTGGTCAAGCTGATCCAGGACGGCAAGATCGCCGGCGCCGGCCTCGATGTCTACGAGCACGAGCCGGCCTTGAACGGCAAGCTGCTGAAGCTCGCGGCCAAGAACAAGGTCGTGCTTTTGCCGCATATGGGCTCGGCGACGCTCGAGGGCCGTATCGACATGGGTGAAAAGGTCATCATCAACATCCGCGCCTTCGTTGACGGCCACCGCCCACCAGACCGCGTGCTGCCGCTCAGGACCTGACACTGTCGCGGTGCGATATCCGTGGCCCACAAACCGTAAGATAAGACTTACGGGAGAGCTTTGCGCATGGTGATCGAGGTCGGCCTGGCATAGCCGTCATGCGCCGTCCGTCCAGTTTCGCGAAAGCCGAGGCGAGCAAAGGCCGCGTGGTTCGCGGTCAACTCGATCCGCGTCTGAAGCTCGATGGCGGCCTTGCCGCGGCCGCGGGCAAGGTCTTCGACCGCCTGCATCAGCCGCCGGCCGATGCCTTGTCCCTGGCAGTCCGGCGCCACGGCGAGCTTGCCGACATAGAACTCTGCCACCTTTTCAAGGGCAAAGACGCAGCCGACGATCCGATCACCCCTGAGCGCCACGAAGCCGGTCTCCCGCCGCGCCTTGTCCCGCAGAGTGTCGGCGGTCAAAAGGTGGGCCGAGGAGGGCGGGTCGATGACGTCGTCCATCGAGGCGAAGGCACGCATGATCAATGCGAGCACATCGTCCCAACGGTCGAAATCGGTCGGGATCCGCCTGATGGAGACTGCTTCGATCAGGTCCAAGAATTCAGCTTCTCTTGTAACGGATGGTGTCGAAGCGCGCCGCCAGCCCATCATAAAGCAGCAGCCGGCCGACCAGCGGTTCGCCCACGCCGGTGATCAGCTTGACCGCCTCCATGGCCTGCAGCGTGCCGATGACGCCGGTCAGCGCGCCAAGCACGCCGACTTCGGCGCAGGACGGCACCAGGCCCGGCGGTGGCGCCTCGGGAAACAGGTCACGATAGCCTGGGTTGGGCTTGCCGTCCTTGCCGTCTTCGAATGGCTTCAGCACCGTGACCGAGCCGTCGAAGCGTCCGACGGCGGCATGCACCAGCGGTTTCCCAGCGCTCGCGCAGGCATCGGCCACGGCGTAGCGCGTTTCGAAATTATCGGAACCGTCGACGACGATGTCATAGCGGGCGACGAGGGCAGGCGCATTGTCCGTGGTCAGCCGGAACGTATGCGGTTCGACTGTGGTATTGGGATTGATGCGGGCGATTGCCGCCTTGGCGCTGTCGGTTTTCAGCAGGCCGACAGTGTCGGTGCCGTGAATGACCTGACGCTGCAGGTTGGAGAGCGAAACGGTGTCGTCATCGACCACGCCGAGCGTGCCGACGCCGGCGGCGGCAAGATATTCAAGCACCGGGGCGCCCAGCCCGCCGGCGCCGATGACCAGCACCCGGGCCTGCTTCAGCCTCTGCTGTCCGGCGCCGCCGATTTCCGGCAGCACGATGTGGCGGGCATAGCGTTCGATCTCGTCTGCGGTCAGGGCGGCAGTGGTCATTGCCTGATCATACAGGCACGGAAAAACCTTGTCAGGGGTCTTCGGTTGGCCCAACCGTCCCGTGGTCGACGGTCAGGAATTGCGCACGGCCCTGGAGACTGGAAAACAGCGCAGCATCGGTTCCTGTCATGAATGCCTGGCAGTTCAGTTCCTCCAGGATGGAAAACAGCGCCGCGCGCCGCCCGCTGTCGAGATGCGCAGCGATCTCGTCGAGCAGCAGGATCGGCGTCATGCCCGACATTTCGCCGGTCAGCCTCGCGTGCGACAGCACGATGCCGACCAGCAGCGCCTTCTGCTCGCCGGTCGAGCAGAGCTCGGCCGGCATCGCCTTGGGGCGGTGCCGAACCACCAGGTCCGAACGGTGCGGGCCGTCGAGCGTACGTCCGGCGGCGCGATCGCGCTCGCGGCCCTCGGCAAGCGTCCGACGGAAGCGTTCCTCCACATCGACCGCCGGCGCCACGGCAATCTCGGCTTCCAGCTCGCCTGAAAGGCCGATATCGGCTTGCGGAAACGGTCCCGTGTCGGGCAGCCTGTCGATCATGGCGGCCAGCAGGCGCACCATCTCGGCGCGCGCCGCGGCAATCGCCACACCGGTTTCGGCCATCTGCGTCTCGATAGCGTCGAACCAGCGGTCGTCCCGAGAGCTTTCGGTAAGCAGTCGGTTACGACCGCGCATCGCCTTCTCGTAGTCGATCGCACGTTGCCCGTGGCCGGGGTCGATCGCCAGCACCAGCCGGTCGAGGAAGCGCCGGCGATCCGCGGCCGGTCCGGTGAATAACGCGTCCATGGCTGGCGTCAGCCAAACCACGCGCAGCCATTCCAGCATGTCCTCGGCCGAACGCGCCGAAGCTCCGTTGATGCGTACCCGCCTGCCGCCTTCGCCGGCGGTGTCACCGCCGGAAATGCCTGTTCCGATCTCGACCTGGCCATCAGGTCCGTCGAGCCGGGCATGCAGCGCAAAGCCGCCGTCGCCGCCCTCGCGCGCGACATCGGCGTAGGGCGCGCGGCGCAAGCCACGTCCCGGTGTCAAAAAGGAGATCGCTTCGAGGAGATTGGTCTTGCCGGCGCCGTTGTCGCCGGAAAAAACCACGGCACCTGGCGCCAGATCGATCGTCAGCGCCGCATAGTTGCGGAAATTAGTAAGTGTTAGCTTACTTATATGGTTCTGTGCCGGCAACCGCTATCCGCCTATAGAAGTCGCCGTAAATATCGCGCTTGCCGCCGGTCCACAACAGGACCGAAGTGCTGACACCGCGCCGCTACACGCGCATCGGCATCAGCACATAGAGTGCGGTCTCGTCGGCCATGTCGTGGATCAGCGTCGGCGAACCGGCATCCGCCAGCATGAACTTGGCCTCCGTGCCGGTCAGCTGCGCGGCAACGTCGAGCAGGTACTTGGCGTTGAAGCCGATCTCGATCGGATCGGATGAATAGTCAGCGGACAGTTCTTCGGTGGCGCTGCCTGAATCCGGATTGTTGACCGCAAGCGTCACCTGACCCTCGCTGATCGACAGCTTCACCGCGCGACCGCGTTCGGAAGAGATGGTCGAAACACGATCGACGGCGGCGGCAAAGCTCTGGCGGTCGATGATCAGCTTCTTGTCGTTGCCTGTCGGAATGACCCGCTGATAATCGGGGAAGGTGCCGTCGATCAGCTTCGAGGTCAAAACCACGCTGCCGATGGTGAAGCGGATCTTGGTGTCCGACAGTTCGGTGGTCACCGCAACATCCGGATCGTCGACAAGCTTCTGCAGCTCGCTCACCGTCTTGCGCGGAATGATGATGCCCGGCATGCCCTCGGAACCCGCCGGCGCGTCGATCTCGGCGCGCGCCAGGCGGTGGCCGTCGGTCGCCACCGAGCGCAGCTTCAGCTTGCCGCCAACCTCATGCGTGTGCAGGTAGATGCCGTTCAGGTAATAGCGTGTCTCCTCGGTGGAGATGGCGAACTGGGTCTTCTCGATCAGGCCTTTCAGGGCAACCGAGTCGAGACGGAAGATATGCGAGAAGGATCCGGCCGAAAGCTCCGGGAAGTCGGATTGCGGCAGGCACTGAAGGCGGAAGCTCGAGCGGCCGGACGTCACCGTCATGGCGTTGCCGTCCTCGTCCGTCTTCAGCATCACCTCGGCGCCATCGGCGAGCTTGCGCACGATGTCGTAGAGCAGATGTGCCGGGACCGTCGTCGCCCCGCCGCGCTCCACCTTGGCGGGCGTCGCTTCGGTCACCTCGAGGTCGAGATCGGTTGCCTTCATTTCAAGGCTGGCGCCTTCGGCGCCGAGCAGCACGTTGGACAGGATCGGTATGGTGTTTCGCCGCTCGACCACACGATGGACGTGGTTGAGCGACTTCAGGAGATTTGACCGTTCCAGGATAACACGCATGACGAAACAGGCTCGCTTGAATGAATGACGGGTCACCAGTGAGCGGCGTCCCGCGAAAGGTCTGAATAGGCTCAGAATCTGCGTAAACTGACAGGAAAAAACCAGCAAACGCAAGCCCGCGCCGCCGGTTCAGGCCGGCTACGCGGGCTTTCTGGGGATAACGCGCCCGAAGTCCGCGAGCCAGTGTCGAAAAACCGAAATCCAGATCGCTTCCAGGCGATGCCACGAGCCCGATGCAGGCCCGGCGCCGCACTGGCAAGCCATTGAATCCCGGCGTTGTTTCGGTTCGGCCCTCCCGGAGGGTCAGGCCTGATCGTTGATCAGCCGCCTCAGAAGCTCAAGTTCCTGCGCCAGCGTGTTGTCGTTGCCGGAAAGGTCCTCGATCTTGCGCACGGCATGCAGCACCGTGGTGTGATCGCGGCCGCCGAAACGCCGTCCGATCTCGGGTAGCGAGCGCGGCGTCATCACCTTCGACAGGTACATGGCGACCTGCCGCGGCTTGACGATGGTGCGCGTGCGCCGGTTGGACAGCAATTCGGTCTTCGACACATTGTAGTGACGCGCCACGATGCGCTGGATGTCCTCGATACGGACACGCTTCGGCTCGCCTGTGCGATAGATGTGGCCGAGGATTTCGTCGATCCGGTCGATGGTGATCTGCGGCTCGAAGGATTGACGGAACAAAAGCTGATTGAAGGCGCCTTCCAGCTCGCGTCCGCTGCCGGTCACGGTGCGGGCGACGTGATTGAGGATCTCCTCCGAAATGTCGAGGGATGCGTCGTCGCTCCTGGCCGTGGCAAGGCGCAATTTGAGCATGCCGAGGCGCATGGCGAAATCGGGCGCCGACATTTCAAGCGCGACACCGCCATTGAGGCGCGAACGGACCCGCGGTTCGAGCGATTCCAGTTCCGATGGTGGCCGGTCGGCAGCGACGACGACCTGCTTGGCGCTGTCGAGCAGCATGTTGATCAGGTGGCAGAATTCATGCTGGATCGACTTGCCCTGCAGGAACTGCATGTCGTCGATGATGAGCAGGTCGATGTCGCGCAGCTGCTCCTTGAGCGTCAGAGCGTTGTTGTCGCGGATCGCGGTGGCAAAGCGCCACATGAAATACTCGGCCGTGAGATAGACGACGCGCGACTTGGGGTTCTGCTTCAGCGATTCCGCGGCGATGGCCTGCAGCAAATGGGTCTTGCCGAGCCCGACGGTTGCGTGAAGGAAGAGCGGATTGAAACGCACCGCGCTCGATTGCGATTCCGCCACTGCCTTGGCGGCGGCGAAGGCCACCCGGTTCGACGGCCCCTCGATGAAAGAGCCGAACGTGTAGCGTGGATCGAGCGGTGACCCCAGAACGTTGTGGCGGAATTCGCTCTCGATGGGTGTGCCCGGACGCGGAGTCGATGCGCGCTCCACCCGGCTGGGGCTGACTGTGCCTGCGGCAAGCGCCGTCTGCGTCTGCCGTGTCACCTTGCTGCGTGCCGGCGTTACCTCTGGCTCGGCCTGGGCGCGTCCCTGACGGGTTGCCGTGCGCACGACGATGTCTATCTTGAGAAGATCGGGATCCTCCTGCTTCCACAGCTCGGAGATGAGGTCGAGATAGTGGCCGTTGATCCATGAGCGCAGGAAGGCGGTAGGCACCGAGATGCGGACAATGCCCTTGGAAGCCTCGGCGACTTTCATGCGGCCAAACCAGCTCGAATAGACTTCGGTTCCCAGGCGCGCCTTCAACTGGGTCTTGACCCGGTCGAATTTCTGTTCCGCGTCGCTGGACACCGCCATGTCGTTTGCTCCGATCAAAGTTCCAGGAAATGGGAGGTCGCCCGTAAGTTCCCTTTCGATGCCGCTCTGCATGATCTTTTCCTTGTCCTTCCGTACCTGTTTTCCGCCGGGGATGCGCCTCCTGCATCCGGTTCCGGCGACCTAAGTCTTTGCTACGATGTCCGCTGCCGCCGCCGGCAGGTGAACGTCGCCCATTATCCGTGGGAACCGGTGCCGGCCCATGGAAGCCAGTCCGCGTTGGGTATGTCAGGGCAATACAACACCGTCCGGCGAAAAGAGCGCCGGCGCGCCGTCTACCTGCCATGTCTAGTTACGCCAGTCCCCTACCGTATCGAAAAAGACAAACCAAAGCCGTCCGCGGACTTGATCCGCGTTGCAAATCCCGCCAATTTAAGCTGGCCGATTCAGGCTTGGGTTAAGAGCCAGAGCCCGTCCCTTTCGATAGATCGACACTACCGAAATCGCTGTGGATAGGGCAAGGCCACGTCTAACGGATTTTTAAGGAATCTGGTTAGTGGAGGCGGGTTCGAGTGGCATGCCGCGACGGCACATTTTAACAAAGCCATTGTGATTCAAACCCTTTTCCGGCGAATATGAAAAACCGGGCGCTGACAGAAATATTCTGAAATAATTCGCTTGACAGCGACTTCTCCCCGATCGGGCCAGTCCGGTGTGGACAAGCTGTGGATCACCATCTGTAAGCGTTTGAAAAATATAAGCTATTTTTGACAGCCAAGAATCATTAGGCCGGCGATTTTCAAGCGTGCCGATCAACAGCAGGCATGCATATGCCGGCAAACTATTCCCTATTGTGAAATCCGCATAAGACGCCGTTTCCGGACATTCTTTTTAAGTGCTTGCCGGCAAACGAAAAAACCCGGCACAAACGGCCGGGTTCGAAGAACGTCAGTCTAGGCAAGTAATGTCAGGCCGACAGTACCTTGACCCGCTGAGCCAGTCGCGACACCTTGCGGGACGCCGTGTTCTTGTGAATCACGCCCTTGGTTGCGGCGCGCATCAATTCCGGCTCCGCGATCTTGAAGGCAGCCTGTGCGGCAGCCTTGTCACCGGAGGCAAGCGCCTCTTCGACCTGGCGGATATAGGTGCGGACGCGCGAGCGACGGTTCTTGTTGATCGCTGCGCGGCGGACGATCTTGCGCGTTGCCTTTTTGGCCGAGGATGTATTGGCCATGATGCCTCTCTTCTGATCTGGTCGGCGCATGCGGGATGCCGCAGGGCGCAAAAAACAAACGGGCTGCCACAGGGCCGCCTCGGTTGGTGCGGCTTATAGTTCAGCTTTTCCGGCGCGTCAACGCTGCCTGGCCTTCTTTTTGGCGGCCAACAACCATCTTCTTCGAAGCCAAGGGATTGGCGTCAGCGGTTGGTGAAATTCGGCTTCCGCTTCTCGGCAAAGGCCGCCATGCCTTCCTTCTGATCGTCCAGTGCAAACAGCGAGTGAAACAGCCGGCGCTCGAACCGCAATCCCTCGGCAAGCGTCGTCTCGAAGGCGCGGTTGACAGCTTCCTTTGCCATCATCACCGATGGCAGCGAGAAAGCGGCGATCTTGGCCGCGGCCTTCAGCGCCTCCTCGACAAGTTCACCGGCAGGCACGACCCGCGACACCAGGCCAGAACGCTCGGCCTCGGCGGCATCCATCATCCGCCCGGTCAGGCACATGTCCATCGCCTTCGACTTGCCGACAAAGCGGGTCAGCCTTTGTGACCCGCCCATGCCTGGAATGACGCCGAGCGTGATCTCGGGCTGGCCGAACTTGGCCGTGTCGGCGGCGATGATGAAATCGCACATCATCGCCAGCTCGCAACCGCCGCCGAGTGCATAGCCCGCCACCGCCGCGATAATAGGCTTTCGCGCCCGCGTCAGTTCCTCCCAGCCGACGAAGAAGTCTTGGGCGTAGGCGTCCGCATAGGAGATGGACTGCATCTCCTTGATATCGGCGCCCGCCGCGAAAGCTTTTTCGGAACCGGTGATGACCATGGCGCCGATACCGGGATCGGCGCTGAACCCGTTCACGGCTGCCACCACCTCGGTCAGGATCTGGGAGTTCAGCGCGTTGAGCGCCTGCGGCCTGTTCAGCGTGATCAGCCCGACCTTGCCGTGCGTCTCGGTGATGATCGTCTCATAGCTCATGGCTGCTTCTCCTTGCTTACGCTCGTCTAGAGCGGTTCATCGTTTCACGGAAACGCAGAACCGCTCCATCTCCTTGTCTTGACCAATTTCGGACGGAAAACCGCCCCCGCTTTTGCTGGAATTGCTCTGACTCATCGCTGACATGTCCGGCAATAAAAGGTCGATCGGCCGCTCTGCACGACACGCTCGATGTGGCCGCCGCAACTGGGCTTGGAGCAGGCCTCGCCTTCGCGGTCGTAGACGGCGAAGGCGTGTTGGAAATAGCCCAGCGACCCATCGGTCTGCATATAGTCCCGCAGTGAGGAACCGCCGGCTGCGATCGCATCCGATATCACCGAACGAATGGCTTGCGCGAGGTGTTCGCTTTGGGCCTGGGCTTTCTTTCCGGGCCTGGCGATCGTGCCCGCCTCGCGCAGCGGCGACAGGCCCGCACGCCACAACGCCTCCGACACATAGATATTGCCGAGCCCGGCGATCAGCCTCTGGTCGAGAAGCGCTGCCTTCAGCGGTGATCTCCGCCCCTTCATCAATGAGGAAAGCAGCGCACCGTCCAATGTGTTGCCCGTAGGCTCGACGCCAAGTCCAGCCAGCATCGGATGAACGTCCGGCAGTCCTTCCGCAAACAACATGAAGCCGAAGCGGCGCGGATCATTGAAGATCACGCGCGATCGGGTACCGGCCGGAGACACGACATGGAAGACGACGTGGTCGTGATTGGAGCTCTTCGAGCGGTCGTGCCGGAAGATGCCGGGCATGTCGCTGCCATCGGCCGTCTCGATGCGGAATGAGCCCGACATGCCGAGATGGCAGATCAGCGCGGGGCCGCCTTCCAGGTCCATCGTCAGATACTTGGCCCGGCGGCCGAGTGCCGTGATCGTCTTGCCGGCCAGTCGCTGCGCGAATTTCTCGGGAAATGGAAAGCGCAGATCCGGTCGGCGCGCCTCGACGCGGGCGATGGTGGCGCCTTCCAGAACCAGCTGAAGTCCGCGCCGGACGGTTTCGACCTCCGGTACCTCAGGCATGACCGCCGATCGCCGCATAGAAAGAAGTGCCGTAGCGTCCGGGCGCCAGCCCGAGATGCTCGGCCACGGTTTCGCCGATGTCGGCGAATGTCGTTCTCAGTCCGATGTCGCCGCCCTTGAGACCCGGTCCAGTGCCGATCACCGGAACGCGCTCGCGCGTGTGATCGGTCCCGGCCCAGGTAGGGTCGTTGCCGTGGTCGGCCGTCAGGATGAGAAGATCGCCCTGCCGCAGCCTCGCAAATGCCTCCGGCAGCCGCAGGTCGAAGGCCTCGAGCGCTGCAGCATAGCCCGCGACATCGCGGCGGTGACCGAATTCGGTGTCGAAGTCGACGAAATTGGCGAAGACGAGGTCACCGTCGCCGGCATCATCCATCGCACCCAGCGCTTCGTCGAACATAGCCATGTTGCCTGCCGCCTTGCGCACTTGCGAAATTCCGCGATGGGCGAAGATGTCGCCGATCTTGCCGACGGCGATGACACGGCTGCCACGCGCCGTCAGCCGGTCGAGCAGGGTCGGTTCCGGCGGGGGCACGGCGTAGTCATGACGGATGTATGTCC
>NZ_RZPI01000189.1:0-8468 GCF_003998715.1 Mesorhizobium sp. M7A.F.Ca.CA.002.15.2.1 | reverse complement strand
GCGCGGTCTCTTCGAAAAAACATGGGTTTTTGCGCTTTCCACGCGGATCGCCGCAGCCTTCGACGATGCCGCCGGCGAAAGGATCCGCATTGCCGCGCAACCTGACGAGGAGGCATTGCTGGCGCTTTTGCAGGCGCCGCGCTGAGCCGCGTCATCACACCGCCCCTTTTCACCGCTTGGTGATGTGCTAGACCCTTTCTGAACCATCATGCGCCGCCAGGCGTTGAGACGAAGCGAATGTGCGGAGCCCAGGCATGGTCAAGACGCCGAAGATGCGACACTCGAAAAGCCGCCGCGAGCCGGTGACCATCGATCTCGAGCCGGGCGCCGTCTCACGCATCGCCGACGAGGACGCCGCCACGCAGGAGGCGCAGACAGACGAGGCGAAGGCCGAGGAAGCAGCGAACGCTTCGCAGCCCGAGGTTCCCGAAGAGCCGGTTCATGCCGACCAGACCGATCTCGAGCCGTGGGAGCATGCCGATGGCGCCGCAGGTGCGGAAGGGCAAGCGCCGGCGCATGGCGGAGCCAAAGCCGCCGAGCCAGAGCTGCCTTATCCCGGTTCGGATGCGCCGCCCAACCGCGCCAAAACCTTCGACTACAGTTTCGACGACGCGTCGGCAGCGCAGACCGACGGCAACAAGGCAAAAGCCGAGACACAGGACGAGAAAATGGCGCCAGCCCCTGAAAAGCGTGGCGGCCTCAACGGCATCGCCGCCGGCATCATCGGCGGCGTCATCGCGCTGGTCGGCGCCGGCGGGCTGCAATTTGCCGGCCTGCTCGGCGCGCCGGGCTCCGGCGCCAGCGTCTCGCTCGATGGCGTCAATGGCGACATCGCCTCGCTGAAGACCGAAATCGCCGGCTTGAAGGACGCCGGCGGCAACGGCGATGCAGCGGCGAAGATGGTCGGGCTGTCCTCGGGCCTGGAGCAGGTCAAGGCTGATGTCGCGGCGCTGAAATCGGCTGTCGAGAAAGGTGGAGCAGGCGACGCGGCCGGCGTCACCGCACTGGGCGACAAGGTCGCGCAGATCGAGACGGCGGTCGCCGCCCTCGGCAAGGCGGGCAGCGCGGCGCCGGTCGATCTTGGTCCGCTCACCGAAAAACTGGCAGGCCTCGACGCGCAGGTGAAGTCGGCCGGCGAGGCGGCTACCGCGCAGGATGGCCGGCTGAAAGCGCTGGAGCAGTCTGTGTCGCAGCTGTCCGGCAAGGTCGAGGCGGCGGCGGGACAGCCGAAGATCGCGCTTGCCATCGCGGCGTCGGCCTTGAAGGCGGCGCTTGAGCGTGGCGGGCCGTTTTCGGCCGAACTCGAAACCCTCGCCGCGATTTCGCCTGATGCGCCGCAGCTTGCGGCACTGCGCCCCTATGCCGAAAAGGGCGTTCCAACCCGCGCCGAGATCGCATCGCAGGCTGATGCCGCCGCCAATGCCATGGTCACGGCGGCGACGCCTGTCGATGAGAATGCCGGCTTCGTTCAGAGCCTTCTGTCGAGCGCGCAATCGCTGGTCAAGGTCAGGCCGATCGGCGCCGTCGAAGGCGCCGGCGCACCGGAAACCGTCGCGCGCATGGAGGCGGCGGTCAACCAGGGCGACTACGCCAAGGCACTCAGCGAGTATGAAACGCTGCCCGAGGCCGCCAAGGCCGCGGGCGCCGACTTTGCCGGTAAGCTGAAGGCGCGCATCGAGGTCGAGACCCAGGTCGATGCGCTGATCTCGGGCGCGATGAAGGCATGAGGGCAACACAATGATCCGCCTGCTCGCCTTCCTCATCGTCGTTTTCGCGCTCGGGCTGGGCTTTGCCTGGCTGGCCGACCGGCCGGGCGACATGGTCGTCACTTTCAACGGCTATCAATACCAGGTCAGCCTGATGGTGGCGGCGGTGGCTGTCGTTGCCGTGGTCGCTGCGGTGATGATCCTGTGGTGGCTGCTCAAGTCGCTGTGGAACAGCCCCTACACCATCTCGCGCTATTTCCGTGTCCGCCGCCGCGATCGTGGCTATCAGGCGCTGTCGACCGGCATGATTGCCGCCGGCGCCGGTGATGGCGCGCTGGCCCGCAAGAAGACCAAGGAAGCCGCCAAGCTGATCCGTTCCGACCAGGAGCCGCTGATCCACCTGCTCGAAGCGCAGGCGTCGCTCCTCGAAGGCGATCATGAAGGCGCGCGGCAGAAATTCGAGAGCATGCTCGAGGATCCCGAAATGCGGCTGCTGGGTTTGCGCGGGCTTTATCTGGAAGCCGAACGGCTCGGCGACCGCAACGCCGCCAGGCATTATGCCGGCCGCGCCGCCGCTGTGGCGCCGCAGCTGGCCTGGGCGGCGGAATCGACGCTGGAAGAGCTGACCGCGCGCGGCGACTGGGACGGCGCCCTGAAACTCGTCGACGCGCAGAAAGCGACACGGCAGATCGAACGCGATGCCGCCAACCGCCGCCGCGCCGTGCTGCTGACCGCCAAGGCGCAGGCGCTTGCCGACAGCGATCCCGCCGCCGCCAGGACGGCGGCGATCGAAGCGAACAAGCTCAGGCCCGATTTCGCGCCTGCCGCCGTGGCCGCCGCGGCCGCACTGTTCAAGCAGAACGATGTGCGCAAGGGCTCGAAGATACTCGAGGCGGCGTGGAAGGCCGAGCCGCATCCGGAGATCGCCGAGCTCTATACCCATGCAAGGCCGGGCGACGCGGTGCTCGACCGCCTCAACCGGGCGAAGAAGCTGCAGGAGATGAAGAAGAACCACGCCGAATCGTCGATGACGGTGGCGCGCGCCGCGCTCGACGCGCAGGATTTCGCGACCGCCCGCCGCGAGGCCGAGGCGGCGATCCGGATGGACCGTCGCGAGGGCGCCTATCTGCTGCTCGCCGACATCGAGGAGGCCGAGACCGGCGATCAGGGCAAAGTTCGGCAGCTGCTGTCCAGGGCGCTGCGGGCGCCGCGCGATCCGGCCTGGGTCGCAGACGGCGTGGTATCGGAACGCTGGGCTCCGGTATCGCCGATCACCGGCCGGCTCGACGCCTTCGAGTGGCGCGCGCCGATGGAGCGTCTTGGCCAGTTGATCGACAGCCATGATGACGCGCCAGCGGGTGCGGCACCGGTTATTGAAGCATTGGCAAAGCCGACGAGCGAAAAAAGGCCGATCGAAGTGATCGACGACGCCGGTGGCGAGACGTCGGCGGGCAAGCAAGCTGAAAGTCGCGAAGAAGATCATGTCAGACCGATCACGGCAGCGGCCTTCGCCGCGGTGCCGAGCGATGCCGAAGGCGTCGAGCCGGCCGAGGAGCTTGCGCGGCTGCCGGACGATCCCGGCGTCGATCCGGACGAGGAAGCGGAGAAATCGCCGCGCCGGTTTCGGTTGTTTTGAGTTGGGCAGGCCGTCAGGCCGTTGGGGTATGGATCTATGTTTGAACGCGTTCTGTCGTTTCTCAGGGATTTGCCGGCCGGTGCCGGCACGCATGCCAGCACGGACGATCCGCGTGTCGCCGCCTCGGCGCTGCTCTACCATGTGATGAACGCCGATGGCGTGCGCCAGGATGTCGAGTGGGAGCGGTTCAAGGCGGTGCTGGCCGAGAGCTATTCGATCAGTGGCGCGGAACTCGAAGCGTTGGCCGCTGCCGGCGAGCGGGCCGACAATGAGGCGATCGATCTCTACGCCTTCACCAGCGTCTTGAAGCGCCATCTCGATGCCGATGCGCGCAAGGCTTTCATCGGCCTGATGTGGGAAATCGTCTATGCCGACGGCGAGTTGCACGAGCTCGAGGACAACACCGTCTGGCGCGTCGCCGAGCTGATCGGCGTCGAACGCCACGACCGCGTCGAGGCGCGCCGCAAGGCGGCGGCGCACGCGCCCGGCGCCACCGGAACATCGAGCGACGAATAGGATCTTCGCCTTCCCATGCCACGCCAGACGAGTTCGAAGCCAAAGATCCTGATCGTGCTGCATCAGGAGAGTTCGAGCCCGGGACGTGTCGGCCACATGTTGCTGGAAGAGGGTTTCGATCTCGACATCCGCCGGCCGCCGCTTGGCGACGCCTTGCCCGAAACACTGGACGACCACGCCGGCACGGTGGTGTTCGGCGGCCCGATGAGCGCCAATGACGACGACGAGTTCGTCCGCCGCGAGACCAACTGGCTGGAAATACCGCTGAGGGAGAACCGGCCATGTCTCGGCATCTGTCTCGGTGCGCAGATGCTGGTCAACTGTCTCGGCGGCAAGGTCGAGGGTCATGGTGAAGGGCTGGTCGAGGTTGGCTGGTATCCCCTGAAGGCGACCGAAGCCGGCAAGCAACTGATGCACTGGCCGGAGATGGTCTACCAGTTCCACCGCGAGGGTTTTTCGCTGCCCAGGGACGCGACGCTGCTGGCGACGGCCGAAACCTATCCCAACCAGGCCTTCCGCTACGGCGACAATGCCTGGGGCATCCAGTTCCATGGCGAACTGACCAGGGTGATGATGCAGCGCTGGGTGGTGCGCGGCGCGCATCGCTTCGAATTGCCCGGTGCCCAGCCCGGCCGCGATCATCTCGGCGGCCGGCTGATCTGGGACATGCATCTCAAGCGCTGGCTGGACGAGTTTTTGCGGATGATCTTCGGCAAGTCGAGCAGATAGCTAAACCGTCGTCTGAACGGATTTCAGGCGACCCGCTTTAGGTCTTTGTCTTCATGCATGTCGTTCTCCCAAAACCGGGGCCACTTTTGGGCGACATGCATTAAGGTTCGAGCACCGGCCGCAGGAAGCTGCGCTCATAGCTGAGAATGCTGCGATTGCGCTTTTCCATTTCGAACACGTCCTGGCATTCCGGGTCGGCAGCCATCCGTTTGCGATAGTCCTCGTAGTCGGCAAGACTCGGAAAGCTGAACATGGCATAGGCGATGTTGCTCGCCCCTTCGCTTGGAAGGAAATAGCCGTGATGGTTTCCGCCGAGGCGGTTGACCAGAGCTATCCAGCGACGACCATAATCTTCGAACTCGGCAAGCTTGTAGGGGTCGATGACGTATTTCAGGTAGCAAGTGATCATGAGAGCTCCTGTGGCATGGGCTAGGCATGTCGGCTGTCAACCGTGGGAAGATCAGTTGCGCCCGTTGAGGTGGCGCACCTTGCGCAGTTGCGGGAACAGCACCACCCACAGGCCCGCGACGGCGATGGCGCCGATGCCGCCGATCACCACGGCCGGCACCGTGCCGATCAGCGCGGCCATCGTGCCGGCCCGGAATTCGCCGACCTCGTTGGAGGCGCCGACAAAGACCTGGTTGACGGCGTTGACGCGGCCGCGCACCTCGTCGGGCGTCCACAGCTGGATCAGCGTCTCCCTGATGTAGACGCTGAACATATCGGTGGCGCCAAGGAAGACCAATGCCACGATCGACAGCCAGGTGATGGTCGACAGGCCGAAAACCACGGTGAAGGCGCCGAACGAGGCTGCAGCGGCCAGCATGATCATGCCCGCGTGGTTGCGAAGTGGATGCCCGGCCAGCCAGATGGCGACGCAAATGGCGCCGATGCTGGGCGCCGAGCGCAGCAGGCCGAGGCCCCACGGGCCGAGCTGGAGGATGTCGCGCGCATAGACCGGCAGCAGCGCCGAGGCGCCGGACAGGAGCACGGCGAACAGATCGAGCGAGATGGCGCCGAGCACGATCTTCTCGCTCCAGATATAGCTGAACCCGCCGAGCAGGTGCTGCATCGTCGGCTTGTCCGACTCGGTGCGCTGCGACGGCTTCGGGATGGTGAAGATCAGCAGCCCGGACACAAGCATCAGGACAGCGGCGGTTCCGTAGGCCGCTTCCGGCGACACGCCGTAGAGCAGGCCGCCGGCGACGGGTCCGACGATGGTCGCCGTCTGCCAGGCCGATGAATTCCAGGCGATGGCGTTGGCGAAATCCTGAGGCGGCACCAGATTGGCGAACAGCGAGGCCGAGGCCGGACCGAAGAAGGCGCGGGCGACGCCGAACATGGCAAGCACGCAGAAGATCGGCAGCGGCCCGCTGATGCCGCGCAGCGCCAGGAACAGCAGCGCCAGCGCGCACATCGCCTCCACCACGACCGCCAGCGCCATGATCAGGCGGCGGCCGAAGCGGTCGGCGGCGACACCGGTGACCAGCACCAGAAGCAGCGACGGCAGGAACTGGACGATGCCGACCAGGCCGAGATCGAGCGGGTCGCGGGTCAAATCGTACATCTGCCAGCCGACCGCGACGGACACGATCATGGTGGCGAATGTGGTGAGGAAACGCGCCGCCCAATAACTCAGGAAGGAGCGGTGGCGGAACGCGGCATAGCGCTGGTCCGGTGATATCTGTTCGGCGGTCATGATTTAAGAGGCCCCATTGCAGTGGCGTCAGCTGGCGGGGCACTTCCACGATGGGCGCTGGTCCGGCTGGCGGAACTTTTAGCTCAGTTCGCCGCGGATATGCGTCAGAATCAGTGCTGGATCAAGGAATTTTCAGCCTGCTCCATCGCCGGCACGCGGAAGTTACTGCCGCAGCGCGACGGAGATGGCGTCGAGGCCGCCGCGCAATTCGGCTTCCGTCGGCCAGCCGAAGCCGACGCGGAAGAAGCGTTTTTCCATCTCGAACCAGTGGCCGGGTCCGACATAGGTTCCATGGTTCTCCAGCAGGTTCGCATAGAACCGGTCGAGGTCGAAGCCGGGTTCGATATCGAGGCGCGGGAAGCCGACGACACCGCCTTCGGGCCTGATCCAGTCGACCAGCGGTTCGCGGTCGATCCAGGCCTGGACGATGTCGCGGCGCTTGGCCATTTCGGGCAGCAGTGTCGCCAGGAAGGCATCCCGGCGCTCGAGCATGCCGCGGGCAATGCCTTCGTCGATGACGCTGCCGCAGATGCCGATCTGTTCCTTTGCGGCGAGGAATTTTTCCTGAAGCACCGCATCCCTGGTGATCAGCCAGCCGATGCGGATGCCGGGAATGCCGAAGGCCTTGGACAATGACGAGACGCTGATCGCCTTTGGGCTCAGTGAGGCAGCCGTCGGCAGCCGCCTGCCGTAGGAGAGGTCGCGATAGGTCTCGTCGACCAGCAGATGGCAGCCGCGAGCCTCGGCAAGCGCCACCAGCGCATCGAGCTCGGCTCGGCTCATCATCGTGCCGGTCGGGTTGTGCGGGCAGGTGACGCTGATCAGCTTCGTGTCCGGCCGAATCGCGGCCTTGACGCGTTCGACGTCGATGGCGAAGCCTTCCTCGAATGCCAGGTCGACAAAGCTGATGGCGCAGCCGATCGCCCTTGGGGTTTCGATGTTGGTGGCGTAGTTGGGCCGGATGACGACGAGATGGTCGTTGGCCGACAAAAGCGAGGTCGAGATGATGAACAGTGCGCCGGCGGCACCGGCGGTGACCAGCACATCATCCGGCGAAATGCCGGCATCCTGCGCCGATATCAGTGCACGCAACTGCTTGTCGCCGCGATGCTCGCCATAGAAAAGCGTGAGATCGGGCAGCGACAGGCCGATGTCGGAGAGCTTCTGGTCGGCGATCGAGCTTTCGGAAAGATTAAAGCGGATACGGTCGTAGCCGTATTCTTCCGGTGCCTCTTTCTCGATCCCCATCCTGGTGTAGTTCATGGCTCACTCCCCAAGAGCAGTTCACCGTTTCACGGAAACGGCGACCCGCTCTAACTCCTTGTTTTTTTACGCAATTCCGGACGGAAAACCGTTTCACACTTTTCCTGGAATTGCTCTAGGAACCCGGCCACCTATCCAAGCCATAAAAATAGGAAGCCGGCCAAGGCGGATTCGCCGGCAGGCTTCTGTTCCAGTCGTCCTAACTGTTGGCTCAGGACTGAATGTTCAGGCCGAGGCCTTGGCCTTCCTGCCCTTGGCGGGCGCCTTGACGGGGGCGGCCTTGCGGCCGAGGCCGATCGACTTCGCCAGCAGCGAACGCGAGGCCGCGTAGTTGGGAGCGACCATCGGATAGTCCGACGGCAAGCCCCATTTGGCGCGATAGGCGTCCGGCGTCAGGCCGAAATGTACACCGATGTGACGCTTCAGCGATTTGAACTTCTTGCCGTCTTCGAGGCAGATGATGAAATCGGGCGTCACCGACTTCTTGGGATTGACCGCCGGGACCAGCGGGGCAGCCACCGGGACCGCAGGCTTGCCGAGCCCGCTTATCGAGGCGCTGACGCTGGCGATGAGGTCGGCCAGGCCGGAGGCAGGCAAGCGGTTCTTCTCGACGTAAGCGGACACGATGTGGGCGGTCAGCTCGAGCAGATCGATGTCTTTACGGGCACTGTTGCTATCGTCGGTCACTCTATTTCTCCGTCTACAGCGAATGACCTGAAAATCGGATTCGACTTCCGGAAAGGATCATGCGCGAAATCAAAATGCTATGGCGTCCTTCGTGCGTCCACGGGACGAATTGGCGTTGTTGTAGCGCGGAATTCCTAGTCGGCAAATCTGCGTATTGCAACGACTTGATGGCAGGTCACACGTTATTTTGAACAACTATATTAAACAATAACAGTATCAGACTATCAGCGCC
>NZ_RZPI01000188.1:0-8496 GCF_003998715.1 Mesorhizobium sp. M7A.F.Ca.CA.002.15.2.1 | reverse complement strand
GTCACCGCCGCAAGGCCCGACGGCACCAGGATCGTGCCTGCCGAACCTTCCAGCGCGTCTATGGCGTGGGCGAGCGCATCGGTCGTCGGCGTGCCGCGCGTGCCGTAAGTGTATTTCTGGGTGCGAGCCGCCATTGACGCCGCGTCGCGAAAAAGCACGGTCGAGGCATGCACCACCGGCGGATTGACGAAGCCGAAATAGTCGTGCGGATTGTTGCCCGAATGGGCAAGCCGCGTGTTGATGCCCATCCCGCCGCTAAAGTGCTCGCCGTCTTTCGCCATTCTGCGTCGCCTTGTTTGACAAGCCGCTAGCCATAGTGCGGCGGCATGGACCGTGCAACAGCCACCGTCCGCCAGGAGATGGACTTCGAATATGCCAATTCGTCGCGGCAAAAACAGCGATGCGGGGACAGGATATCAAAACGAAAAACCCGCCTGTGCGGCGGGTCATCGGCGCAAATCAGCACCATGGACGAAAATGTATCATAGCTGAGGGCAGGCTGTCAAGAAAAAATTCCTATCGCGAAAAGGCGGTCTTTGATTGACCTGCGTTCGGAGCCCTCATCTCCGCCGATCGGCTATTGTGGGCGGCTGCGGAAGGTATATGATTGTCGGCTAATATTAATCGCCGGATTGCTTCGATCAGATGCTGCCGGATGGTTGCTGCCGGTTGACCTCTGGTCCTCCACGATCCGGATCGCGCTCACCAAGCGTGAGCGCGGCAAGGGAGGAATGCCATGCCGGACGTCAAATGGGCCATGAAGGCGCGCGAATTCATCAACTGCAACTGCGCCTATGGCTGCCCGTGCCAGTTCAACGCCATGCCGACATACGGGTTCTGCCAGGCGGTCGCCGGCATGGAAATCGAAAGCGGCCATCACGGCGACACCAAGCTCGACGGATTGCGGTTCGTCGGGATTTTCAGCTGGCCCGGCGCCATACACCAGGGCGGGGGCGAAGCCGCGGTGATCATCGACGAGAGGGCGACGGAAGCCCAACGTGGCGCGCTGCTTCGCATATTGGGCGGTCTGGATACCGAACCGGGTGCAACGATATTCCAGGTCTTTTCGACCACGCTGGAGAAGTTCCACGACCCGATCTTTGCGCCGATCGAATTCAACATCGACGTCGACGCGCGAACCAGTCAGCTGCATGTCGAGGGTATAACCGACGGTCGTGGCGAGCCGATCCGGAATCCGGTCACCGGCGCTGCCCACCAGGCGCGCATCGACCTGCCGCACGGCTTCGAATACGCGATCGCCGAGGTCGGGCGCGGCTGGACAAAGGCGACGGGCCCGATCAAGTTCGAGCTGGCCGATACGCACAGCCATTTCGCCAATCTGCATCTCACGCAGAGCGGCATCGTGCATTGACCTGATCCAATGGGCGACACGGCCCTCGAGGCGGTGCTGCGGCGCGATCGCGCGGTCGTGATGGCCGCGCTCGTGGTGATTGCCGTGCTCGCCTGGGCCTATGTGCTGTGGCTCGCCACCGACATGGTCATGCCCGGCTCCGCCTTGCCGGACAGCGGAGGCGGTGACATGGCCGGAATGGACATGTCGAATATGGACGGGTCGAACATGGGTATGGGCGGCATGGATATGGGCGCCGCCGTGGCGCCAGGCATCCGGGCCTGGGCATTGGCCGATTTCGCTTTCACCTTCACGATGTGGGCGGTGATGATGGTCGGCATGATGACGCCTTCGGTCGCACCGATGTTGCTGCTCTATGCCGGTGTCGGCCGCAAGGCGCGGGCGGATGGCAGGCCCATCGCTTCGACGGGATGGTTTTTTGCCGGCTACCTCGCCGTCTGGGCCGTCTTCAGCCTCGTGGCGACCGGTGCGCAATGGCTGCTCGCCCGTCTTGCCTTGCTCGACCCCTCGATGGCGACCGGCAGCGCGGTCCTCGGCGGCCTCGTCCTGATCGCCGCCGGTCTCTATCAATGGACGCCGATGAAGGGCGTCTGCCTGCGCCAATGTCAGGCCCCGATCGCGTTCCTGGCCGGCCATGGCGGATTCCGCTCCGCTCCGCTCGGCGCGCTCCGGCTGGGCATCGATCACGGCGCCTACTGTCTGGGGTGCTGCTGGGCGCTGATGGCTCTGCTGTTCGTCGGTGGCGTCATGAACGTGCTGTGGATCGCCGGCATCGCCATCCTCGTCCTGCTGGAGAAGACGGTGCCGACCGGGCAGCTGATTCCGCGCGTTTCAGGCGCGTTGATGGCTGGCATCGGGACCTGGATCGTCTTTCAAGCCTCTTGAGAACAGTCTTCGTCTGCGACCTGTATTGGACTGCAGCCGCCAGTAAATCGTCAGAAGACAATCTTGGGACATGGTAGTTCGCCCCACGCGGAGGTCAACAACCACGAGGTATTTGCCCGGGATGGATTTCGCTGCCGCGGCCGGTATCGGCCCCGCGTTGGCGTTGCATCAGCTTTGCCGCCTTTATTGGCCCCTGCTGACTAATTCGCGGGCGTGTTTGTCTGTAAATCAGGCATTTACGGCAATCGGTTTTCAAACTCTTCGGGTTTGGGTCATTTCCCTTGACCTCACAGGAATTATCGCCTTCGATGACATTTGTGAATGGGAGGCGGCGCGTCGGTTACGATGCGGGGTTTCGGGATGGGCCGGGATGAAGCCGCGTTCACACGGGAGAAAAAAATCAGGATTTACTCCTGAAAAACAGAGAAAAGGGTCTGTGGGTCATGAAACACATTGCTATCGGCATTCTAGGCGCCGCCACGCTTGGATTGATGGCGTCCGCCGCGTCGGCGGCCACGCTCGACACCGTCAAGGCGAAGGGCTTCATCCAGTGCGGCGTCTCCACCGGCCTGGCCGGCTTTTCGGCGCCGGACGACAAGGGTGACTGGCAAGGCATCGATGCGGATTTCTGCCGCGCTGTCGCGGCCGCCGTCTTCGGTGACGGCTCCAGGGTCAAGTTCACGCCGCTCAGCGCCAAGGAGCGGTTTACCGCGCTGCAGTCGGGCGAGATCGACATCCTGTCGCGCAACACCACCTGGACCATCAACCGCGATACGGCACTCGGCCTGAATTTCATCGGCGTCACCTATTATGACGGCCAGGGTTTCATGATCAACGCCAAGAAGCTGCCGGGTGTCAATTCGGCATTGCAGCTCTCGGGCGCAGCCGTCTGCGTGCAGAGCGGCACCACCACCGAGCTGAACCTCGCCGACTACTTCAAGGCCAACAAGATGGAGTACAATCCCGTCGTCTTCGAAAAGCTGGAAGAGGTCAACGCCGCCTATGATGCCGGCCGCTGCGACGTCTACACCACCGATCAGTCGGGCCTCTATGGCATACGCCTGACGCTGGGATCGCCGGCCGACCATGTCGTGCTGCCCGAGATCATCTCCAAGGAGCCGCTCGGACCTGCCGTTCGCCAGGGCGACGACCAGTGGTACCACATCGTCAAATGGACCTATTTTGCGCTGCTGCAGGCTGAAGAGCTCGGCATCACCAAGGCCAATGTCGATGAGATGAAGAACTCGGCCAGCCCCGAGATCAAGCGCGTTCTCGGCCAGGAAGCCGACACCAAGATCGGTACCGATCTCGGCGTCTCCAATGACTGGGTGGTCAACATCGTCAAGGCCGTCGGCAATTATGGCGAAATGTTCGAGCGCAATGTCGGCTCGGGCAGCCCGCTGAAGATCGCGCGCGGCATCAACGCGCTGTGGACCAAGGGCGGCCTGCAATACGCGCCGCCGATCCGCTGATCGAAATGTGATCCGGGAGGCAGATCATCTGCCTCCCGGTTTCTCTTTCCAGGGGACGGTCGAATGGCATCGCAGGACGTACTTCGCGAGGAGCCCAGCCGCGGCTCCTTCATCAACGATCCGAAAATCCGGGGCATATTCTTCCAGGTGCTGGTCGTCGTGCTGCTGGTGGCGGGCGTCTGGTGGATTGCCCACAACGTCATCGACAACCTGACGCGGTTGCGCATCGCTTCAGGCTTCGGCTTCCTCAAGGGCCGCGCCGGCTTCGATATCAGCGAGAGCGCGATCGCCTATTCGTCGGATTCGACCTATGGCCGCGCCATTCTGGTCGGCCTCCTCAACACGGTCATCGTCGCCATCGTCGGCATCATCACCGCGACAATCATCGGCTTCGTCATCGGCATCGGCCGGCTCTCGAAGAACTGGCTGATCAGGAAGATCTGCACCGTCTATGTCGAGGTCTTCCGCAACATCCCGCCGCTGCTGGTCATCTTCTTCTGGTATTCCGGCGTGCTGGCCGTGCTGCCGGCGCCACGCGACAGCATCAATTTGCCGTTCGGCTCCTTTCTCAACCAGCGCGGTTTCTATTTTCCACGCGCCGTATGGGGCGACGGTTCATGGCTGATTTTCGTCGCCCTGCTCGTCGGCATCGCCATGGCGTGGTTCGTCGCGCGCAAGGCGCGGCAACGGCAGATGGCGACCGGCCAGCAATTTCCGGTGTTTTGGACATCCGCGGCGCTGATCGTCGGGCTGCCGCTGCTCGCCTATGCGCTGAGCGGCTTTCCCCTGAGCTTCGATTACCCCAAGCAGTCGACTTTCAACCTGACCGGCGGCTTTCAGGTCCGGCCGGAGTTCCTGTCGCTTTATCTGGCGCTGTCCTGCTATACCGCCGCCTTCATCGCCGAGATCGTGCGTGCCGGCATCAGGGGTGTCAGCGCGGGCCAGACGGAAGCCGCCGGAGCGTTGGGATTGCGTTCCGGATCGATCCTGCGGCTGGTCGTCGTGCCGCAGGCCATGCGCATCGTCATTCCGCCGCTGACCAGCCAGTATCTCAACCTGACCAAGAACTCGTCGCTGGCCATCGCCATCGGCTATCCGGACCTGACGGCGACCGCCGGGACAGTGCTGAACCAGACCGGCCAGGCCGTCGAGGGCGTGGTGATCATGATGGTGATCTATCTCGCCATCAGCCTTCTGACCTCGCTTGTGATGAACTGGTTCAACGCCAAGATGGCGCTGGTGGAGAGGTGAGGTAAGGACATGCAAGAACATGATATGTCCTGGGTGCGCACCGAAATGGTGCTGGCGCAGCCGGCGCCCGCCAGCGTCACCGGCCTCGGCGCATGGGTGCGCAAGAACCTGATCGCGTCTACCGGCGACACCATTTTGACAATCGTCGGCATCGCCCTGGTGGCGATGATCCTGCCGCAAATCATCAATTGGGCGTTCATCAACGCCGTGTGGACGGGGCCGGACCGGACCGTATGCGCCACGGTGGCGCAAGGCGGCATCCAGCCGGATGGCTGGACCGGCGCCTGCTGGGCTTTCGTCAATGCCAAGTTCGGCCAGTTCATGCTCGGCCGCTATCCCATCGAGGAGCGCTGGCGGCCGATCCTGGTCGCCATCCTGTTCGTGGCGCTGCTGGTGCCGATGCTGATGCCGAAGGTGCCACGCAAAGGGCTGAATGCGGTTCTGCTGTTCTTCGTGCTGCCGATCGTCGCCTTCGTCCTGCTGGTCGGCGGCATGTTCGGCCTGCCGCATGTCGAGACCTCGCTTTGGGGCGGGCTCTTGGTAACGCTCAGCCTGTCCTTCGTCGGCATTGCCGTGTCGCTGCCGCTCGGCATCGTGCTGGCGCTCGGCCGCCGTTCCAAGATGCCGATCATCAAGACGCTGTGCGTCGTCTTCATCGAGACGGTGCGCGGCATCCCGCTGATCACCGTGCTGTTCTTCGCCAGCGTCATGCTGCCGCTGTTCCTGCCGGAGGGCGTTTCGTTCGACAAGTTCCTGCGCGCTTTGATCGGCGTGTCGCTGTTTGCCGCCGCCTATATGGCCGAAGTGGTGCGCGGCGGCCTGCAGGCGATCCCCAAGGGCCAATATGAAGGTGCCGATTCGCTCGGCCTCGGCTATTGGCAGAAGATGTATTTCATCGTCATGCCGCAGGCGCTCAAATTGGTCATCCCGGGCATCGTCAACACCTTCATCGGCATGTTCAAGGACACCAGCCTGGTCATCATCATCTCGATGTTCGACCTGCTCGGCATCGTCAAACAGAATTTTTCCGATGCAAACTGGGCAACCGCGCAGACGGCGAGGTCCGGCCTGATCTTCGCCGCCTTCGTCTTCTGGCTGTTCTGCTTCGGCATGTCGCGCTATTCAATGTACACCGAACGCCGGCTCGACACCGGCCACAAACGCTAAACATAAACAAAAGAACAAGGGGATCCCTCTCATGGCCACCGAAAATGCCGTCAGCGCCGAAGAGATCAAGGTCAACGCCGCCAAGATGCAGATTTCGACGACCGATGTCGCCATCGACATCATCGCCATGCACAAATGGTATGGCGAGTTCCATGTGCTGAAGGACATCAACCTGAAAGTGATGCGCGGCGAGCGCATCGTCATCTGCGGCCCCTCCGGCTCCGGCAAATCGACCATGATCCGCTGCATCAACCGCCTGGAGGAGCACCAGAAGGGCAAGATCATCGTCGACGGTAAGGAATTGACCAACGATCTCAAGAAGATCGACGAGGTGCGCCGCGAGGTCGGCATGGTGTTCCAGCACTTCAACCTGTTCCCGCATCTGACCATCCTGGAGAACTGCACGCTGGCGCCGATCTGGGTGCGCAAGACGCCGAAGAAGCAGGCCGAGGAAATCGCCATGCATTTCCTCAAGCGCGTCAAGATCCCGGAACAGGCCAACAAATATCCCGGCCAGCTTTCCGGCGGCCAGCAGCAGCGTGTGGCGATTGCCCGCTCGCTGTGCATGAACCCGCGCATCATGCTGTTCGACGAGCCGACCTCGGCGCTTGATCCGGAGATGATCAAGGAAGTGCTGGAGACCATGGTTGGCCTTGCCGAAGAAGGCATGACCATGCTGTGCGTCACCCACGAGATGGGTTTTGCCCGCAAGGTCGCCAACCGGGTGATCTTCATGGACCAGGGCCAGATCGTCGAGCAGAACACGCCGGCCGAGTTCTTCGACCACCCGCGCCATGAGCGCACGAAGCTGTTCCTGTCGCAGATCCTGCACTAGGCTTTCGATGTTTGCGAGGAGCCCGGCTGAAACACTGCCGGGCTCTTTTGCGTATGGCATAACAGGCGACCGTTCCTGTCGCGCTGGAGCGCTTTTGCAGAGCCGCTTTTCATGAAGAGACTGGGACGTTTTCTAGGCCTTCTGTTGATTGTCGTCGCTCTCGCCGTGACGACGGGCACCCTCGTGCCGCGGCCGCTGTGGCCGGCGGCCGCCGCCATGCCCGCCGCGACGCGCCACATCCTGGTGCTGAACAATCCGATCCACACCGATATCGCCATCCCGGTCGACGATGCCGTGCGCCAGCGTTTCCACTTCCTGGTCGACGCCGGCATACCGGCCGACAGGCCGGAGGTCCGCTACATCGTCTTCGGCTGGGGCGGTCGCGCCTTCTACCTGGAGACGCCGACATGGTCCGAGCTGAAGGCGGTACCGGTGATGAAGGCACTGACCCTCGACGCGTCGGTCATGCATGTCGATGTCGCCGGTGACATCCTCGAACCGCCCCCTGACATCGCGGGGTTCGACATCACAGAGGACCGGTTCGCGGCGTTGCTCGATTTCATCGATGCGAGTTTCCAGCGCGGACCGGAAGGCCCGATCCTCGTTCCGGACGCGGCCTATTCCAGGTTCGACGGCTTCTACGAAGCCAACGGCCATTTCAACGCACTGATCGGCTGCAACACCTGGACGGCGGCCGCCTTGCGCACCGCAGGCCTGCGCACCGGCTGGTGGAACCCGCTGCCTGTATCGCTCGGGCTATCGATGCGGCTGTATAATTAGCGTGGGCATTCCGCGAATTGGCGAGTGTCGCGTTCCTTCACACCCCCCTCTGTCCCGCCAACCTTTCGCAGGTTTCAGCTTTCGTCAGCCTCCGGTGCCCGCCAGCCATAGAGCCAGTCCAAATCCGCCGCGAGTTTTTCCGACGAGCGCATTTTCAGGAACACGTTGCGCGCAATCGCCACCGGCCCTGCGGCATGCCAGGCCAGCCGGTTGACAGCGCCGCGTCGGGCGACCTGCGCGACACGCGGCCGCCGTGACTGTTCCCAAACCGCAAGCGCGGCCAGCGGGTTCGTAGGGGAGGCGTAGACGGCGTCGGCAAGCGTCGCTGCATCCTCGATCGCCATGGCCGCACCTTGCGCCGCGAATGGGGTCATCGCATGCGCGGCGTCGCCGATCAGCGCCATGCCGTTCGGTGTTGTCCAGGGCTGTTGCGGGTCGACAGTGTGGATCGGCCACGCGGTCCACGGGCCGGCCTGCTCGACCAGACGGGCAAGTTCTGCCGCAGTGCCGGCAAGAGCTCGGGTCAGGATCCCGGCGTCGGCGTTGCCGGACCAGCCCTCGGCAATGCGGTCGCCCCTGGTGAAGGCCGCGAGATTGAAGGCCGCACCCTTGCTGACGGGATAGGCCACCATATGGAAGCCGGGATGCAGGAAGGTGGTGACGCAGTCCCTGGCGCCGATGGCGGCAAAGCTCTGCCCCGCGGCGCTATCGGCTGCGATGGTCGCGCGCCAGGC
>NZ_RZPI01000187.1:0-8514 GCF_003998715.1 Mesorhizobium sp. M7A.F.Ca.CA.002.15.2.1 | reverse complement strand
CCCCAGCAAGCCTGACGAGAAGCCGGCCACCGTTGCGCCGGACGAAAAGCCCGCGCAAAGCGAGGAAAAGCAGGCGACCGAGGACACCGACAAACAGCAGCCGGACAAACAAGAACTCGCACCGCAACCTGACGAAAAGCAAGCCGTCGTGACGCCAAAGCCATTGACGGCTGAGACCGGTGACAAGCCGGCGCCTCCAGCTTCGACTGGAAAGGCAAAGTCCAAACCTGCCAAGACAATGACGTTCAAACCCGCAAGAGCTTTCAAAGCGCCGATCGGGAATGCTGGAAGGTCAAATCCCACCAACGACGACGTTGCAGGATCACCAATCTATTCCGGCCTTCCGGGCGTCAGAAAGCTTTACTCGCAAGGGGCAACCGGCAATGCGTTCGCTACAAGCTCCATGGAGAATGTGCCGCGCGGTCAGCGGGTGGCCACCCTTTGCGGCAACGTTCTGAGCCGGGAACTGCAAAGTGCCGACTATACGGTCAAATGGGTGCCAACCATTACGCTGGACAAAGGCAATGTTCTCAATCCTCCGCAGGCCGCCTTCAGCACCAGAAACGCTTGGTACAACCTAAATTTCCGATGCGAAGTCGACGCCGATGCGACGAGGGTCCTGTCCTTCAACTTCCGTGTGGGCTCACTCGTGCCGCCTGGCGAATGGGCCAGCCGTGGATTCACAAAGTATCGTCTAAACTAGGCCGGCACACCAAACCTAGCCAATTGCCGGCTAACTTCTTGCCAGTCGGCGCAGACGAAATCGGCACCGGCAGCCGTCAGCCGCGCGGCGTGCTCGGCATAGGTATGGCCGCCACCGGTGTAGCCGATCGCCGTCATGCCGGCGGCGATCGCGCCCTGGATGCCGAAGGGCGAGTCCTCGATGACGATGCAGTCAACGGGATTGGCGCCGATCTTGTCCGCCGCGAAGAGGAAGATGTCCGGCGCGGGTTTGCCGTTCTTGACCATCGAGGAACTGTAGATCGCATCGCCGAAGAAACGCGCCAGCCCGGTCACCGCAAGGCTGTGGTTTATGCGCTCGACGGAGGAGGACGAGGCGACACAGCGGTCGCCTGCAAGCGCCTCCAGAAAGGCAGTGATTCCCGGTGTCGGCTTCAATTCCTGCGAGAACAGCACCTTGGTCTCGGCCCAGATGTCGCCGTCCGCCGCCGCCGGAAACTGGTGGCCGGTCAAATCTTTGATCCTGGCGATGATATCGGACTGCTTCATGCCGATGCATTGGGCGATGACGCTGGTGTTGACGCCGGGCATGCCGTGCTTTTCGTAGACGCGCTCATAGGCGCGGGCGGCCAGAGGCTCGCTGTCGACAAGAACGCCGTCGCAATCGAAAATAATAGGCCTTGGTCGCGCCACGCGTTTCCCTCTCGAGTCAATTTTCGCACATCGCTATCGGCAAAAAGTCAAATGTTCAATAGCACGTGCGGTTTTGGGGGCGCGAAGAGCGGGCTCAAAGCTGGCGCAACGCATCGCTCGCACGGGAAGACACGAGCGCCCGTTGCATGGCTTGCCGGGACTGCGCGCGATCCGGGGTGATCCAGTTCGGTTCGGCGCCGAGAAAGCGGTCGAGGAAAGCCACCGCATAGGCCGGCATCTCGGTCACATTCTCGCGATAGGACCACCAGGTGCGCAAATCGTCGGCGCATTTGTCGATCCCGGGTGTCGTGCCGAATTCCTGCTCGTGGATCGCCGAAATCACCGAGACGCAGTAGTTGGTGTAGAGGAAACCCTCCGGCCAGAAGCGGACGATTTCCAGCGTGCCGGCGTTCGTTTCCGTCTCGATCAGCTGCGTGAGGCCGGAGATTTCCCTGGCCGGCGCCTGTTTTATCAGCTCACGCAGCACGAGGCCGGCGGCAAAGACGATGAAGTCGGCGCGGTCGATCGCGGCGAAGCGCTTCTGCCCCTCCATGATCTCGACCCAGTCGAGAAAGGCCCTGGTGAGCTTGGCCTCGTCGATCTCGAAGCGCACGCCGAACGTGTCCGAGACCACCTTGGCGCTGCCGCGAAAGGTGGCGCGGAACCAGCGCAACTGCCGCAGCCGATGGCGAAGATCGGGCATCAAGGCCAGTTCGTCCCTGAAGGGCAGGTCCATGTTTCCTCGTATCCTGTTTCCCGGTCAGCCTAGCACAAGCGCGCCGCCGCCGAAATCTGTCAGCGGCCCTGTGGATGACCGCTTCAGAGGCCAATATCATACATATTGACATTCTCGGAAACAAATGTTCTCACTTTGCTGTTGTCACGCGCCGGTCCAAGGTGCGATTCAACTGAGGCTTCGGGAGGAGAACCGAATGGCGATTTGGCAGTGGGGACTGCTTCTGCTGGTTATCGTGTGGGCGCTGCAGTCGCTCGGCGTCTGGCTGCAGATGCGGCATTATTCGGATGTCTTCAGGGGCGTCACCGACCAGTACAAGGACGGCTTCGTCGGAGCCGGCAATTTTCGCGGCCGGTTGGCCAAGGGCACCATCGCGCTCGTGGTGGTGACGCCCGATCTGGTCGTGCGCCGCCTGATGGTGATGAGCGGCCGTTCCGTCTTCACCAAGTTCAAGAGACATGAAGAATTCGAGGGTGTTCCCCTCGATCGACTCCGGTCCAACCCTGCAATCATGGGGGAGGGGGAACCCGGTGTGGCCGAGGCCGTGAAACGGGCGATCGAGCAGATCGACAAGACACGGTCGGAGCCGGGGAAGAAGCCGGGCCTGTCCGGTTTGAACGTAGCAAGGGCTTAGAGCCGGATGATTTCGGGCTCTAAATCAAAGGGATAGAGGACGCCGCGCACCGACTGGGATCAACCGGCGGGTGGCATAAGGAGGAGAAATGTCTGTATTTTCGTTGTTGGCGCAGCATGCCGACATGGCCGTGCACAATCTGCATGTCGCAGGTGCCATGGTTTCGGATGCCGCATTGCATGGCAAGCTCGCTGTCGAGCATGCCTCCGACCATCTCGTTGTCCTCGCACAAGCGGACAGCGGACCGATCACCGTCGATCAGTTCAAGGAAAAGCTGAAGGACGTCCAGCAGGAAGAGCAGCTCGGCTGGCTGACCGCCATCGGCAAGTACTTCATCGGCATCTTCCAGAAGGGCGGCGAGGTCTTCGCCGGCTTCGTCACCGGCATCATTCCGACGCTGGTCGTGCTGATGACGGCCTTCTATGCCGTCACCGAACTGGTCGGTGAAGAGCGCGTGCATGGCCTGGCGCGCGGCGCCGGCCGGATCGCGCTGACGCGCTACACGCTTTTGCCGCTGCTGGCGGTGTTCTTCCTCACCAATCCGATGGCCTATACGTTCGGATCGTTCCTGGAAGAAAAGCACAAGCCAGCCTTCTATGACGCGGCCGTGTCCTATGTGCACCCGCCGCTCGGCCTGTTCCCGCACATCAATCCCGGCGAGTATTTCGTCTGGGGTGGCATTCTCGTCGCGCTGCTGGAGCTGGAAAAGAAGGGCGTCGTCGTCGCCGGCTACCACGTCAAGGTGGCGATCTGGTACGCCATCGTCGGCCTCGTCGTCATCCTGCTCAAGGGCATGCTGACCGAACGCATCACCGCGATCATGGCACGCCGCCAAGGCGTCGAGCTGTAAGGGCGGGGAGGACATCATGGCCAAGACATATAAAGCCGTAAAAATCTCCCAGGGCAAAACCGGCTGGGGTGGCCCGCTCATCATCGAGCCGACCGAACAGCGCAGCAAGGTGGTTTCCGTCACCGGTGGTGGCATTCACCCGGTGGCGCAGCTCATCGCCGACATGACCGGCGCCGAGGCCGTCGACGGCTTCAGGGCACCGCCGATCGAAAGCGAGATGGCGGTTGTCGTCGTCGATTGCGGCGGCACCGCACGATGCGGCGTCTATCCGCGCAAACGTATCCCGACCGTCAATCTGACGCCGGTCGGTCAATCCGGGCCGCTGGCCCAGTTCATCACCGAGGACATCTACGTTTCGGGCGTGAAGCCGGCCAACATCACAATGGCGGACGGATCCGAAACGATCACGACTGCAGGGGGAGCAGCAGCGATGAGTTCAAACAACAATGCGACCGCGGCACCACAGCCGCTGCCGAGCGAAGGTGGGCTGATCGGCCTCATCAGCACGATCGGCCGCGTCATGGGACGTATCGTCGGCATCTTCTTCAATGCCGGCCGCCGCACCATCGACCAGGTCATCCGCAACGTGCTGCCGTTCATGGCCTTCGTGACCATGCTCATCGGTCTGATCCTGTATACCGGCATCGGCGATGTGCTGGCGCAGCCGATGGGTCCGCTGGCCAACAACATCGTCGGCCTGCTGATCATCTCGGCGATCTGCGGCCTGCCGTTCCTGTCGCCCATCCTCGGGCCAGGCGCTGTCATCGCGCAGGTCATCGGCGTCGCCATCATCGGCCCGCAGATCGCCAACGGCACGATTTCGCCGGCAATGGCACTGCCGGCGCTGTTTGCCTACAATACCCAGGTGGGCTGCGACTTCGTCCCCGTCGGCCTGGCGCTCGGCGAGGCCAAGCCTAAGACGATCGAAATCGGCGTTCCGGCGGTGCTCATCAGCCGCCAGATCATGGGTCCGGTCTCGGTGCTGATCGCCTGGGTCGTCAGCCTGATCGTGTTCTAAGGCAATTCCGGGAAAAGCGCACAATGCTTTCCCTTGGAAACTGCGTCAAAACAAAGAGATAGAGCGGTTCACCGCTCTAGGGAAAGTTTGAGAAAATGAGGTTCGCCATATGACGGTTCTTTTGAGAACACGGGTCACTGCCATCGGCCCCGAAGTGGCGGACCTTGCCGAAGGGGGCGTGGTCATCCTGTTTGCGGATGGCTCGCCGCCGGAGCTTGCCGAGGTTTCGGTGCTCCACAAGGCGGAGCAGGGACCAAGTGACGGAGCGCCCGCCAAGGGCGCTTCGATCACCCTCGGCCCGGTTGCCGCTGTTATCACAGCGGTCGGCTCCAGCGCGTGGAGCAAGGTGCTGGAAATGGGTCATGTCGTCATTTCGTTCAACGGCGCTACCGAGGCCGAGAGACCGGGCGAGATCTGTGCGTCGCAAGTCGATCCGCAAGCGCTCGTGGCCGCCCTGAAGACCGGCGCGATCATCACCATCGCCGCCTGACAGCATTCGCGCCGCGGCCCATGTTGGGAGCGGCGCCCAAAACCAGAGTATTTGCCATGGAACGCTCGACCATCGTCAGAGTGCATGAAGGTTTGCACGCCCGTCCCGCGACGCGGTTCGTGAAGCTCGCCAAGGGCTTCGAATCCGACGTCGAACTGATCAAGGACGGCAAGGCGGTCAGCGCCAAGAGTTCGGTCAAGCTGATGCTGCTGGCGGTCAAGGAGAACCAGGAAGTCACGGTGCGGGCGAATGGCGCCGATGCCATCGAGGCGCTCGAGGCGCTGATCGGCTATCTCGAGAATCCGCGGGCCGGCCTCGATGATGAAGCGGAAGCGCAGAGCCCAGCCAACGATGCCGGGCAGGAAGCGGCACCCGCGCCGGGATCCGTGCCGGCGGCACCTGGCGGGGCAAACCGCTTGCGTGGCGTGGCCGCCAGCGAAGGTTTCGCCATCGGCCCGGCCTTTGCGCATTTCCCACCCGATATCGCCGGACAGGGCCGCATGTTGCGGGCCGAGGAGATAAAAGGCGAGATCGACAGGTTCCGCACGGCTGTCGGCGCGGTCCAGGCCCGCATGGATCATGCGTTGGCGCAGGACAGCCTGTCGGCTGGAGACCGCGGCATCGTCGCCGCGCTGCGCGATATCGCCGCCGACGACAGCCTGACTGGTGAGGCCGAGGGCCTGATCAAGGGCGGCAACGACGCGGTTTCCGCCGTCATCACCGCCGCCTCCACCATTGCCGCCGAATTCAGCGCCGTCGACGATCACTATCTCAACGCGCGGGCAGATGATGTCCACGCCGTTGGGCGGCAGATTTGCCTGGTGTTGCTGGGCCAAGACGATGTCAGCCTCGAAAACATCCCCGAAGGGGCTATCCTGATCGCCGACGACATCGGCGCCTGGGATCTGGCACGCGCGCCGCTGAAGCGTATCGGCGGCGTGGTGTGCGGCCATGGCGGCGCCACCTCGCACATCGCCATCATCGCGCGCTCGCACGGCATTCCGGCAGTGCTCGGCCTCGGCGACCAGGTCAATGCCTTGCGTACCGCGCGAGACGTCGCGCTCGACGGCAATGCCGGCCATGTGATCATCGACCCCGACGAGGCGACCCGTGCCGATTTCGCCGGCCGCGTCGAAGCGGCGGCAAAGGAGCGCGCCGGGCTGACCGTCTTCAAGACGGTGACGCCGAAGCTCGCCGACGGCAGGATCATCGAGGTGGCGGCCAATATCGGCTCACTCGAGGAAATCGAAGCGGCGCAAGAGGCTGGTGCCATGGGCATCGGCCTGTTCCGCACCGAGCTTTTGTTCATGCGCCATATGCATCTGCCCTCGGAAGACATGCAGGCCGAGACCTATGCGGCGCTGGCCAAGGCTTTTGCGCCTTATCCGGTCATTGTGCGCACGCTCGACATCGGCGGTGACAAGCCGATTGCCGGCATCGAATTTCCCGACGAGGAGAATCCCTTCCTCGGCTGGCGCGGCATCCGCATGTGTCTCGACCGGCCCGACATCTTCAAGCGCCAACTGCGGGCGCTGCTGCGCGCAGCCGTGCACGGCAACATCAAGGTGATGCTGCCGATGGTGTCCGACCTCTCGGAGGTCAGGCAGACGCGCGTGCTGGTCGACGAATGCACGGCCGAGCTGAAAGCCGAAGGCGTGCCGCACGCATCATTCGATCTCGGCGTCATGATCGAAACCCCGGCCGCCGTGCTCATCGCCCCGGCGCTGGCCAAGGAGGTCGCTTTCTTCTCGATCGGCACCAACGATCTGACCCAGTACATCATGGCCGCCGACCGGCTCAATCCGACCGTCGCCAAGCTCAACGATGTCACCAATCCGGCCGTCATATCGGCGATCGAAATGACGGCAAAAGCCGGCGTCGCCGCCGGTATCATGGTCGGCATGTGCGGTGAGGCGGCCGGCCGTCCGGATCTGATTGCGACCTTCGTGAAGATGGGGCTGACCGAACTCTCGATGAGCCCGGCTTCGATCCAGCGCGCCAAGAAAGCGATCATGGCCATGGCCGCTGAAGGCTAGCCCAGGCCGGCTGACTACGGCAGATGGGCAAGCAAGGTGGCGAAGACCGGTGTCAGCTCAGCGATCGGGTTTGCCTTGGCGCAAGCCTGAACGATGCGATCGTGGCGAATATCCGCCGCCAGGATCGCGATCTCCAGCATGTCCGGCTCCGGCGCGCCGTCGCTGCCGGTGGTCGCCAGGCCGCAGGCCAAAGCGAGCGGCGCCAGGCAGCTTATGTCGAGCGCCCGGCCGCCCGCCGGCGTTCCCGGCACGGTCTCGGCAAAGCGAACGGGACGCTGATTGAGGCACTCGACCAGCAGCGCCGAGCAGGTGGCCGCGATTGCCTGCAGTCCGGCACCCGGCGCGGCCAATGCGGCCAGGAGATCGCCATGCCGCTTGCGCATCGTGGCATGGACGGCCGCGAAATCGGCTTCGTGGATGCGGGCATTGTCGATGTTCAGGCCGGCAAGCACCGCTTTGGTCAGATAATACATATCGCGCCGGAACAGGCGCTCGGCGTCCAGTTGGCGATCCTCGTTGCCGACCGGGAAATAGGTGCCGAGGCCCTTCACCGTGGTGCCGTCCACCTTGATCGGGCGCTCATGCGGGACGAAAGCTTCGGCGATCGACAGTGCTTCGTCGACGGCACTCGCGGCATGGCTGAGCAGGCCTTCGATGCCCTTGCCTGGAAACGGCGGCAGATGGCTGGTTGCTTCGCGCAGGATGCTGGCATCGCCGCTGCCGTCATGGCGGCTCTGGCGGATGATTTCGCGGACTTCCCGCAGCCGGTCCTTCAGATTGACGCGGACATCTTCGGAGATTTGTCGGAGCATCGCGGATCGCCTTGAAATTTGCTGCGGATAGCCGACCGGGGCAGCCGCCACTCTCTACATTGTTCCTATCGATAGGTAGATCAATAGGCGATACTAGACCAGCATGCAGAATCGGCGGCGGCGCCCTCGTCCGTCGCCGCAGGGGGAGAGACAGACTTGGGCAGACGACGACAGGGCGAAAGCGAAGACGGTCGAGGCGAGGCAACCGAGCAGGTCGCCAGCGAAAGCCGGACGGATCGCCTCAGGATTCGCGCCGCCTGGATGTATTTCGTCGAACAGATGACGCAGAACGAGATCGCCGACGTGCTCGGCGTCGGTCGCGTCACCATCGTGCGCATGCTGGCGGATGCCCGGGCGCGCAACGAAGTGAAGATCACCATCGAGAGCGAATTGTCGGAAATCGTGCGGCTTGAGCGCGCATTGGAGAAGACGTTCGGGCTGCAGCAGGCGCTGGTGGCGCCGCTTTCGGCAGCCGATGCCGATCCCATACCAGCGATCAGTGCCAAAACCGGCAGCTTCCTGTCGGACACGATGAAGTCCGGCATGCGGGTCGGTGTCGGCTGG
>NZ_RZPI01000186.1:0-8537 GCF_003998715.1 Mesorhizobium sp. M7A.F.Ca.CA.002.15.2.1 | reverse complement strand
CGCCACCGCCGATGAGAAAGGTCAGTGTCTTGCGATCAGGCAAAGCTGTCGCGCAGGCTGGTCGCGGTGCCGGTGAAGCGACCGCGCACCACACCGACGACCGCTCCGAGCACCAGCCAGAACACCAGATTGGTCACGGTCACCGCCACCACGAACTGGTGATGCAGCCCTTCCGGAATCGCCGTCTCGTAACTGTCGGGCTGCGGTGCCCCGACAACATGCGGTGCGACGATCAAAAGGACGGCAAGGATCGCCAGCGGCAGCGACTTGCGGAACGCGATCAGGCCGAGACCGGCAGCGGTTGCCGCCACCGTTGCCCACCACCAGATCTGGCGCTGGGTGAGATCGGCGGCCGGCATGGCCGGCAGTTCCGGCGGCAGGCCGAGGCCCGGCGCCAGCGTGAACACGGCAAAGCCGGCCAAGCCCCAGAACACGCCCTGGCGCCAACCACCGATACCGCCGGCGAATTCGGAAACCGCGACCAGGATCAACCCGAAGCCGATGCCGGTGACGATGTTGGCAAGCACGCTGAAGGCGAAACGCTCGAAACCGTCTGCCGGCGCCCAGCCCTCGTCTTCCGCCGCAGCAGTCGCTTCGGCAGGGGCCGGAGCGGCTGTGCTCATGGCATTGCTATCCGTTGCTGCCGGAGCGGCATGGTCATGGTGATGCCCGCCGCCCGCCTGTTCGTAGACTTCCGCCTTCAGGATCAGCGGCACGGTCGCATAGGCCTGCATGCAGGCGAGAACGACGCCGGCCACGAGCCCTGCGATCGCCGCGATGAACACGACGTTGCGAAACAGGTTCATGATGTCAGCCCCTCGTCAGTGGCAGGGAAACGCCATCGAATGGCGATAGTCGTGAGCCGCATTGTGGACCGCATCGATATGCGAGAAGCCGACAAAGCCCATCACGAAAATGCCGAGCAGCGCGGCGAGCGCAAGCTGCATGAAGCGCGACTGCGAGGAGACGGAAGCGCCGAGGGAGACGGAAGCGGTAGTCATGTCTTGTCCTTTCGCCCTCCACCCGAGGGCATCGAAGTCAGTTTCCTGTCGCCGGCAGGTCTCCTGGCTCACGGATCAGCGTCCTTCCCCACCTTCCCGAAGAAAAATCTTCAGTGGCATATGGAGAGGACTACCGCACACAGTTGCGGGGGCAGCCACGGCATTGGGCGAAATCCGCCCTTACCGCATTCCCTCTTGGCTCCAAAATGGAACCGGCGACACCGGCGACTATAGGCAGAATCCTCGCGTCCGGCAAACCAAATTCCGCCGGCGACCGTTGCGAATGCGCCATGAAGGTCAAAGCGATTTCGGCAGATAGCGCCACGTCACGAAGCCGCAGACCGCCGCCAGCAGGCCGAGCGTGACGAACACCGAGCCCAGGCCGAAGAAGGCCAGCACCACCGAATAGACCAGCGGCGGCGTCAGCTCGGAAAAGTCGAGATAGGTGCGATAGACTGCCGCCATCTGCGATCTTTCATAGGAGCGCACCGAGCGCATGAAGGCGGTCGAGCCGAGCGCGTCGAGTGCAATGGTGAAGAAGGCGCCGCAGAGCAGGAAGGCGCCGGTGAGCAGCGGCACGGTTTCGCCGACGAAGCCCGCCGCCAGAAGCGCGACCGACATGGCGAAATAGGCAAATGTCATGGTCCTGCGGCCGCCAAAGCGCTTTCCCGCCTTGCCCCAGAAAATCGCCATGAACAAAAGCGCGTTGCCGGCCGAAACCAGCAGGCCGCCGGCCAGCTTGCCCTCACCCGTAATGACCATGAACAGCGGCCCATAGACGAAGAACGTCGTCCAGAAACAGGAGCGCCCAAACGCGATCAGCCAGGCCAGCCTGAGCCTGGGCTGGGCGATGAAGCGGCCGATATTGGCGAGCGGATTGGCTGGTCGCGTCTTGCCGGGACGGATCGACGGGTTGTCGCCGAGCCGGTAGGTCCAGAACAATGCCAGCAAGGCTAACGCGAACACGGCCACCGCGCCATGCGCGGCATAGACGCCGAAGCGCGTGTAGAGGAAGATGCCGAGCGTCGGCCCACCGGTCCAGGCCAGCATCGACCACGCCATGCGCAGCGATTCGGCCTGCATGAAGTCGGTCTTGCGGATGTGGTCCATGATGTAGAGGTTGAGCGTGATCGACAGCGCGCTGGCGCCCATCACCCGGCACAGCATGCCGGCCAGTTGCCCGGCAAGCGTGTCGGTGACGAAGAACAGCGAGCCAATGGCCAGCAGGCAGGCGCCCGCCGTGTAGACCCAGCGCCGGGCGAAACGGCGGATCAGCATCGGCATGAACAATGTCACCGACAGGCCGAGCATCGCCACGACGGTGTAGAGGATCGAGACGATCTGCTCGTTGTGCAGGATCTCGTAAGCCTGGATCGGGATGACGCTCGACACCGTGGCGCGGGCGAAGGATTCGACCGCATAGAGCGAAGCGAAGGTGCGCGCGTCCGCGGCCTTGAGGGCCGGTAGCCAGATCGGATGGCGCACATGGGTGGACATTGCTTTCCCCGAAGCAGATTCACCGGGTCAAATCTGCCGTGGCGACCTCAGCGCCAATAAGAGGAAACCGACGTGCATCCGGCAAAAGCGAAGCCGGCCAAAGGCTTTCCGGCACTGGCCCAATGCCGCGGCTGATCCGGCGCTATCGGCAGGGTTGCCGGTCTTCTTTTGTCCCGGGCAACCGTGATAGTCCTCCAGCGGGGCTGAATCAGAATGCGAGACCATGAGCATCCAAACGCCGACCGCACCCGTTCAGGATCGACCAAAGCGCATCGTCGCCATCGACATCGTGCGCGGCATCGCGCTGATCGCCATGGCAAGCTACCATTTCACCTGGGATCTGGAGTTCTTCGGCTACACCGATCCCGGCCTGACCGCCTTCGGCTGGTGGAAGATCTACGCGCGCTGCATCGCCTCGACCTTCCTGTTCCTGGTCGGCGTCAGCCTGTATCTCGCCCACGGCCGACAAATCCGCTGGAACGGCTTCTGGAAGCGGTTCGCCATGGTCGCCGGAGCCGCGATCGCGATTTCGGTCGTCACCCGCATAGCCACTCCGGACGGCTTCATCTTCTTCGGCATCTTGCACGAGATCGCGCTGGCCAGCCTGCTCGGTCTCGCCTTCCTGCGCCTGCCGGCGCTGCTGACGCTTGTCGTCGCTGCGCTCGTTATCGCCGCCCCCGTCTATCTGCGCTTCGAGGCCTTCGATCACCCATGGCTGTGGTGGGTCGGCCTGTCGGCGACCAATCCGCGCTCCAACGACTACGTTCCGCTGTTTCCGTGGTTCGGCGCCGTGCTTGCGGGCATCGCGGTGACGAAACTCGCCGCAGGTGCCGGCCTGCTTGCCAGGCTTGCCAATCTGGCGCCCGGTCGCTTGGCCAACCCGCTGGTCTTCATCGGTCGGCACAGCCTGGCTTTCTATTTGATCCACCAGCCGCTGCTGATCGGCTGCGTCTGGCTGTTCTCGCAGATCATGCCGGCGCAGGTCGAAACCCCGCAGGTGAATTTCCTCAAAACCTGCCAGCTGTCCTGCGAGCAGTCGCGCGACACCGAGTTCTGTACGAGCTACTGTGTCTGCATGCTCGATACACTCGAGGGCGAGTCCACGCTTGATAGGCTCTACAACAACGATCAGACTGCGGAGTGGAAAGCGCATTTGTCCGATCTCGCCGGCATGTGCACCGCCAAGACCGACAGCAAGTTGATGGAGGGAGGGGCCGAATGACCGAGAACCAGCCGAAGCCGGGGCTCATACCGTGGCCGCCGCTGATCTACATCGCCGCCATCGCCGTCAGCATCGCACTGGGCCTGCTCTATCCCCTGCCCTGGATCGGCGACCTGCTGGGCGATATCCTGTTCGCGGCCGGCTGGGTGGCGCTGTTTGCCGTCGCCGCACTCTGGTTCACCGCGATCCGCACCATGATCCGGGCCAAGACCACGCTCAACCCCAACGCTGTACCCGATCACCTGGTCACCACGGGTCCCTTCGGCGTCACCCGCAATCCGATGTATCTGGCCAACACGCTGCTGTTGATCGGCGTCGCCTTTGTCTCGGGCATCGTGTGGTTCCTGCCGCTGGCGTTCATCGCCGCCTATGCCACGCAGAAGGTGGCGATCGAAGGCGAGGAAAAGGTGCTGGCGGCAAAATTCGGCAAGAAATACCGCGACTACGCCAAACGCGTGCGCCGCTGGATTTGAGCTGGCTTTCAAGCGGCCAATCTCCCCCCTCGTGGGGGAGATGTCCGGCAGGAGAGAGGGGGGCGCTGTCCCTCAAACTCTCTGCCTACGTATTCACGCCAAGCTCCACCAGCCGCTCCACACAAGACTCCTCGGCCTGGTCGAGTTCAGCCAGCGTCTCCTCGAGGTCGCGGCGTTTCTGCCGGAGATCCTCGCGCTTTTCCTCGATGCGCTTGATCATCAGGTTGAGCTGGCCGACTTCGCCGGGCGGCTCCTTGTACATCTGGATGATTTCGCGAATCTCGTTGATCGAGAAGCCAAGCCTTTTGCCGCGCATGATCTGGCGAATGAGCTGCCGGTCGGAGGGGCGAAACAGCCGCGTGCGGCCGCGCCGCACCGGCTGCACCAGCCCTTCGTCCTCATAAAAGCGCAGCGTCCGCGTCGACACGTCGAACTCGCGGGTCAACTCGGTGATCGAATAATATTCTCGCATTGCCACTCCCACACGCCGAAACACCGGGGCGATCGCCATGGCGGCGTCACCCTTCTGTCCCGAACCAAAACCCATGCCATGCCGGAATCGACATGGCGCCCCGCGCGAGCCTCGCACGGCATTTACGTAAAAGTCAATTGAGCCAAAAGGCGTGCCTTCAGGGCACGCCGAACCACCACGTGGCAATGCCGAGAAATGCAAAGAAACCGACGACGTCGGTAACCGTGGTGACGAAGACCGCCGAAGCGACCGCCGGATCGACCTTGAAACGATCGAGCAGCAGCGGGATCAGGATGCCGGCCAGGGCGGCCACGAACATGTTGATGATCATCGCCGCCGCGATGATCCCGCCCAGATTGGGATCACGGAACCAGGCTGCCGCGACGATGCCGATCAGGATGGCGAAGACGATGCCGTTGATGAAGCCGACACCCATCTCGCGGCGAATGATGCGGCCGGCATTGTAGATGTCGAGATCCCTGGTCGCCAACGCCCGCACGGTGACGGTCATGGTTTGCGAGCCGGCATTGCCGCCCATGCCCGCGACGATCGGCATCAGCACCGCCAGTGCCACGATGTGTTCGATCGTGCGGTCGAACAGGCTGATCACCGACGCCGCCAGGAACGCGGTCAGAAGGTTGATCAGCAGCCACGGAACGCGTGAGCGCGAGGTCGAAAAGATGCTGTCGGAAAGCTCTTCGTCGCCGACGCCGCCCATGCGCATCAGATCTTCCTCGGCCTCCTGCTGGATGACGTCGACGACATCGTCAATGGTCAGAACGCCAACCAGCCGTTCGTTCTCGTCGACGACCGCGGCCGACAAAAGATCGTACTGCTCGAATTCCCGCGCCGCCTCTTCCTGGTCCATGGTGGCCGGAATGGCGTGCCGCGTCTCGTGCATCACCTCCTCGACCTTGACCGAACGCTTGGTGCGCAGGATCTGGTCGAGGTCGATGGCGCCGAGCAGCTTGAAGCTCGGATCGATGACGAAGATCTGGCTGAAGCGCTCGGGAAGATTGTTGTCCTCGCGCATGTAGTCGATGGTCTGGCCGATCGTCCAGAACGGCGGAACCGCGACGAACTCGGTCTGCATGCGGCGGCCGGCCGTCTCTTCGGGATAATCGAGCGAGCGGCGCAGCCTGATCCGCTCGGTGAACGGCAGTTGCGACAGGATCTCGTCCTGGTCTTCCTGGTCGAGATCCTCGAGAATGTAGACGGCGTCGTCGGAATCGAGCTCCTGCACCGCCTGCGCGATCTGCGCATTGGGCAGATTGTCGACGATCTCCATACGGATCGCCTCGTCGACCTCCGTCAGCGAGGAAAAGTCGAAATCGGCGCCCAGGAGTTCGACCAGCGCGCGGCGCTGTTCGGGATGCAGCGCCTCGAGCAGATCGCCGAGCTCCGACTGGTGCAGGTCGTCGACTTCATGCTTGAGGGTCAGCGTGTCGCGGTCGGCGATCGCCGCGCCGATCCGCGCCAGGAAGGACGAAAGCACGGCGCCGTCCTCGCCATAGATGTCGGCGTGGTTGTCCTCGGCGGCCCCGGCGCCGGTCGTCCGTTCGTGCTCGCCTTCCACCAGCGCCTCCCGCCACAAGAATCCCGGAAAAGGTGCAAATCAGGTCTAGAGCATCGGACCCAAGGGGGAAACCGGTTTTGGGAGAATCCGACGCTCAAAAAGAAAGTGGCGTAAAGTGCGGGAATATCAACGAAATGCGTCCGGCCCGCAGCGGGCGAGACCGGCACAAATCGGATTCTGGGAAGAGAATGGTGCGGTCGAGAAGACTCGAACTTCCACGGGTTGCCCCACAGCGACCTCAACGCTGCGCGTCTACCAATTCCGCCACGACCGCACGTGGTAGAGCCGGAACCGACCGGCTCGCGGCGTGTAGCAAATCGTTTCCGGTGAAACAAGTGCACGGCAAGCAATAATGTCAGGCGATTGGCATAATGCTCCACAGGGCCCGAACGCAGCGCCGGAACTGGACGTTTGCGCCTGATATCGCCATATGGAAGGCAAGTTGATGTCGCCCAAAGGTGCGAGGCGTTTTTGGGCGCGCCATGGACAAACGAAAAGACGATACGCCATGACCGAACGCAGCCAGATCGCCACATCGTTCCTGCCGCTTCCCGGCTCGGCACCGGTCGAATGGCTGATCGAGCCCGGCCTTACCGCCTATCCCGAGGCACTTGCCTTCATGGAGGCGCGCGCCGAGGCGATCCGCAGCGGCGCTGCCGGCGAAATGGTCTGGTTGGTCGAACACCCGCCGCTCTACACGGCCGGCACCAGCGCCCGTGGCGAGGATCTGATCGACGCCAGCCGTTTCCCGGTTTTCGCGGCAGGACGCGGCGGCGAATACACCTATCATGGGCCGGGCCAGCGGGTCGCTTACGTCATGCTCGACCTGAAGCGGCGGCGCGAGGATGTCCGCGCCTTCGTCGCGGCGCTCGAACAGTGGATCATCGGCACGCTTGCCGCTTTCAATGTGCGGGGCGAGCGCCGCGAGGACCGGGTCGGCGTCTGGGTCGTGCGGCCGGATCGCCCTGCTCTGCCGGACGGCTCGCCGGCGGAGGACAAGATCGCGGCCATAGGCATCCGGCTGCGGCGCTGGGTGAGTTTTCACGGCATCGCCATCAATGTCGAGCCCGATCTCGACCATTTCAGCGGCATCGTGCCTTGCGGCGTGCAGGACCACGGCGTCACCAGCCTCGTCGACCTAGGCCTTCCCCTGACCATGGCCGATCTTGACTTGGCGTTGAAATCCGCCTTCGAGGATGTGTTCGGTCCCGCCACGGCGTTGCCTGTCGAAGCCGAGCGCAAAGCCGGCTGATCTTCCGGATCCGGTACGGCTCAAATCAGTTGGGCAGAGGCCCACAACACGCCATAGCCATGGATGGCGAACACCGCCAGCAACGCCGCCGCCATGGCCAGCCGGTCGATGGTACGGATCGGCTTCAGCTCGTGACGCGGCTTCACCCCACTGCTCATCGTCAGCAGGCTGAGGAGCGAAAACACCGCTCCCGTCGCGAGCAGGAAGGTGGCGGAAAAGCCGGCCTGCCAACCCACGGCCAGGAAAGCCGAGAGCAGGAAGAAGGAAGCCAGCGCCAGCGCGACCGGTCCCGGACAGATCTGGCGCAGCACCTGGCCGCCGTCGAACTTCCACACCGGCACCAGATTGGCGATGTTGAACAGTGCGGCGAAGCCCGCCAGGGTCGCCAGCAGGGCCGCCGCCAGCCGGTGACCTTCCGCGCCGGCAAAGGTGCTTGCGGCGATGGCGATCGGCACCAGGAAGGCCGAAAAGCCGGCGCCCATCAATGCCACGAAAGCCACTTCGAAACGGCTGTCATAGGGCCGCCCGCCAATGGCAATGCCGCCGAGCAGCGGAATGAAGATCATCCGTGCACGGTTGTGGCCCATCAGCCGGAACGCTGCCATATGGCCAAGCTCATGCAGGGCGACCACCGATGTGAGGATCGCGGCCAGTGCCAGACCGCCGAAGTGAAGGCCGAAGAATGGCCACAGGATCAGCGCCGAAAGCCCGGCAAAGCCGACCTGGCTGAGCGGATGCTCGAACCAGCCGCCCTTGCGATACTTTCCGGTCCGCGCCCAGCGCTGCAGCTTGGAGAGTTCGCGGCGCAGGGCGAAATAGCGGAACACCAGGAAGGCAACGCCACGATAGCGATCGGTCTGGCTGAGCGTCACCCGCGTGCTGTTGCCTTCCGAAACGAGTTCGGCGGTTTCGCGAAAATCCTTCCAGAACGAAGCGTCGAGTGCCGTATCCTCGATGACACGCATCGAGAAGCGGCTGCCTTCGACGACGTCTTCAAACCGCGACTTGCGTTCGATCGGCTTGCCGTCGCGACCTTCCCAGGAC
>NZ_RZPI01000185.1:0-8574 GCF_003998715.1 Mesorhizobium sp. M7A.F.Ca.CA.002.15.2.1 | reverse complement strand
ATGATGCAGGACGCGTTCATCGAAACCGTTTTCCTGCGGTAGGTGTCGAGCCATTGGAAAAGCTTAGTTGGCCTCTGAAGCGCGGGTGCGCGCGAAAGCGCCTTGAGGACAAAGACGGCGACCTTGTTCAGCCTGGCAATCTCGGCAATTTTTTCACCGTCAAGATGGCGCATCGAAACGTCGCCCGCGCCCGGGCCGGCGAAAAACAATCGCAGGCAAGCCTGCACATAGGCCACCTCGCCGGCACAGCCGGCGGCGCGCAATCGTTCGTATGAGCCATCCGGCAAGGCCATTTAGCGCACAGTCTCCCAAGAAAGCGTTTCGCGCCGACACTTATGCTGCAAGTGCGAAGCAAGCATCACCAAAAACCTCGATGCCGTAAAGCCTTTCCTTCTGCAGTGCGAATTTTTGCCACCAAAGCGTCTATCGAGGTGGCATCGGAAAGCAGTGAAAACCGCGGTTGAAATGTCCCTTGCCACGTCCGCTTAGGCAATCTCCGGACGATTTCTCAAATGGAAATTCTTTTCATTAGAGAGGCCTAAATATAGGCACAACGCAAACGGCTTATGCAAGCAAAATCAAATGCTTAAAGAATCAGCACAGGCGCGATCGTCGTGCACAAGGAATCGGCTAAAAAATGACAAGTTTTAGGCATGCCGCTCATGTGACGACGCCAGCAACCGTAATTGATTAACAGAAAGTAAAACAGTCTTGACTCATAAATGCTGCCGTGCAGCTATTGCATTGCAGCATAAAAGTGCTGACGGCACTCGACAGGCCGTTTCCAGTCCTAAATCGGAGAGTAAAATGGAACAGAATGTTGAAAAGCATGAATATGAAACGCCAAGCCTGACGGTCCATGGTTCGATTGAGACCATCACCCAGGGCGGCGGCGGCAGCACGGCGATCGACGCATCGTTCCCCGCGCATACGCCGATTGGCGACCTGACGTTCTCCTGAGACCTACAGCCGATTCCAGAGTGACATGTTGGGACTCTGGATTCAAAAGCAGACGTAAGAGGGGTCGGGGGGCCAGCCTCCCGATTTCTCCTGCGCCGCCTGGAGATGTCGCAGCGTTTTGTCAGCGAGGTTTGGGGATGAACGGGGAGCTATCCGACCGTGATCTGGGCGACCACGATAGCGTGTGCGCGACCAAGGATGCCGTGGCTTGCGAGTTCGGCGATGGCTTGGCGCTGCTCAATCTCAAATCCAATGTCTACTACAGCCTGAATGGCGTCGGCGCCTTCATCTGGGATTTAATCCAGGAACCCCGGTCGATCGGCGACATCCGCAGCGCCGTGCTTGCGCGCTACAATGTCGACCCGGTGCGCTGCCAGGCCGATGTCGACGCATTGCTGAAGGGCCTGGCCGATAATGGGCTTGCGAGACGGCATCATGAGGCACTTGTCTAAGCCGGTCCAGCACAAGTCCCTGGTTTCACGGGCCCTGGTTTCGCCGGCCTTGTCTTCGCGGGCCACGGCTTTACGGCAGGAACCGGCGAGAGAAACAAACGTCAAGCAGACGAAGCGCGGGGGAAGCCGGCGCGGGCTGGTCAGGATTTTCTCCCTGACTGGCTCGGAAATGATCTTCCTTGGCCATTGCCTGCTGGTGGTGGCGACAGTTCGGCTGGGGCTGACGCTGTTGTCCTACAATCGTGTACGCAGCCTGGTGACGCGCCTCGACGCGCGGCAGTGCGCCTCAATGGGCGAACTGCGGCGCGTCGCCTGGGGCGTTGCCGCCGCGGCCCGTTTCGTCCCTTACGCCACGTGCCTGACCCAGGCGCTCTCCGGCCAGTATATTCTCGCCCGCCAAGGCAATGAATCGACGGTACGCATCGGCATCGAACGTGGCACAGGCGAGCAGTTGAAAGCACATGCCTGGCTGGTCAGCGACAACCATATCGTGCTTGGCGGATCGATCGACGGCTTCGCCCATCTCGTCGACCACGGCAGCCGATGAGCGGCGTCGCCGGAATCCTGTTGCGCGGAGCAAACGCACCGGCGGTCGCGGCGGCCGACATTCAGCAAATGCTGGCGCGCATGCGCCATCGTGGTCCTGACGGCAGTTCTTGGTGGCTGGACACCAGCATCGCCCTTGGCCACGCCTGGCTCAACACATCGGATGAAGTCGGTCCGGGCCCTTTGACGATGGCTGGGGGCCGGCTCGCCATCACCGCCGATTGCCGGCTGGACAACCGTGACGAGTTGCTGGCCAGGCTCGGTATCCGCGACCAGTCGGTAGCCGACGCGATCGTGCTGATGCGGGCCTACCTGCGCTGGGGCGAAGCCTGCCCGGAGCATCTGCAAGGCGATTTCGCCTTCGCCATCTGGGATGACGAGCGGCAATCGCTGTTTTGCGCGCGCGATCATTTTGGCGTCAAGCCGTTCTACTACCACGCGGCGGACCGGCGTTTTGCCTTTGCGTCGGAGATCGGTCCGATCCTGGGCGTCGAGGGTATCCGCGCACGTGTCAGCGAGCGCCAGATCTCCGGCTTCCTGGCCGGGCTTCCCGACGACCCGCAGTCGACCCCCTACAGCGATATATTCAGCCTGCCGGCCCGCCACAGCCTAACCGTCACCGCGCAACAAGTGATGCTGCGCCGATACTGGCAGATCGAGCCGTCGGCGCGGCCCTTGCGGTCGGATGCATCGGAGGAATTCGCCCATCTGTTCTCGCAATCGGTGCGCAACCGCATGCGAGGGACCTCGGCGGTCGGGGCAATGCTGAGCGGCGGCCTCGATTCCTCGTCTATCGCCTGTGTCGCCGGCCTGCAGAATGCCGCCGCGCGCAAGCCGAGGCTGCCAACCTTCTCGCTGATTTTCGAGAAGGGCTCGCCGATGGACGAGCGGCCCTTCATCGATGCCGTTCTCGACCAGCAGAAGGTCGACGCGACGCTGATCCCGGTTGGCAACTATGCCCCATTTGCCGAATTCGAGCGCGTGCTGGAAGAACAGGAAGGAACGTTCCTGGCGCCGGGCCTGACGCTCACCCGCGGCATCTACCGGACTGCCGGCGCCAAGGGCATCAAGGTGCTGCTGGACGGCCATGGTGGCGACGAGGTCGTTTCACAAGGCCACGGCCACCTGCACGAGCTTGCGAATGGCGGCCGATGGATGGATCTGTGGCGCGAGGTCCGCAGCGCCTCCAACACCTATGGCGACAGCACGCTTGGCCTTTATCTCCAGTTCCTGACCCTCTACGGGCCGGCCTGGCGCATCGCCAGGCTGAGGCATATGGCCAACCGTGCCCTGAACAAGATCCGCAAGCCCGCGCAAGTGTCGCGCGCACGAAGCTGGCGCGACCTGATCAATCCGGACCTGGCCAAGCGCACCGAGCTTGTCGACCGGTTTCACCGGGCCGGCTACATGCCGCCCGGCGTCCAGGCCAGCGATGCCTTGAGCCATCGCTGGATCCTGTCGAACGGCTATGTCCCGCATGCTTTCGAGGTTCTCGACAAGGCCGCCGCCAATTTCGGGGTCGAGCCGCGCTACCCCTTCTGGGACAAGCCGCTGGTCGAGTTCTGCCTGGCGCTGCCGGGCGAGGAGAAGCTGAGCCACGGTTTTGGCCGCTATGTGCTGCGCCGCGCCATGCAAGGCGTATTGCCGGAGGCGGTGCAGTGGCGGCGCGACAAGATCGACTTCACTGCCAATCTCCTCAATGGCATGCTGCGCAACCATCGCGACCTCCTGGAACAGCTGCTGGTCTCGGATGCGAACCGCATCGCGCCTTACGTCAATCTGCCTCAAGTGAGTGCTGCCTATGCGCGGCTGCTGCGCCAGCCCGATCAGGCAGCCCCCCTGGATGTCCAGTATGTCTGGCGCTCGGCCTCGCTGTCGCTCTGGCTGCGGCAGCTCAAGCATGGCGGGAGCCCCGCATGATGCCGCGCAACGAGCCGCTCGCTCTATGCAATGATGATGCCTTTTCGCATGGCCGGGCCAAGCGAGAACGCCGCTTCTACCGGGCCTACGGCCTGACCATCGCGTCGGAGGTGACGTTGCCCGAACTGCAGCCGGCGACGCCGGGGGCGGCGGATGTCGTGATTGCCGTCGGCGCGATCGACCTGCCAAAGCCCTCGCCCGAAGCCGCGACCGACTTTCGCTTCGAGCCGGATCGGCAATATCTGGCGTGGCATGCCGTGGGCGCGTTCCTGATCACCGATTCCAGCCGTATCGACATCGAACCGGCGCCCGGCGTCGACGACGCGCTGCTCGCGTTTCCGCTGCTTGGTCCGGTCATGGCGCTGCTCTTGCACCGGCGCGGCCTGCTTGTCCTGCATGCCAGTGCCATCGCCGCCGCCGGCACGAGCGCCATCTTCATGGGTGACAAGGGAGCCGGCAAGTCGACGACCGCAAGTGCGATGATCCGGGCCGGGCATCGACTGCTTACCGATGACGTGGTGGCGCTGGACCTCGCCAATCCGAGTGAGCCAATGACCGTTCCGGGCTTTCCGCAGATCAAGCTGGCGGCCGACGCCGCGGCGGCGATCTCGCTTGGGGAAGCGGAAGTGCGGCCGCAAGTGCATGCGGCGATCGACAAGATGCAGCATCGCCTGAACGGTGGCTTTTCGGGCGACGAGGTGCCGGCGACCAGGATCTATATCCTCGAGCGCGGCGAAAGGGCTGACATCACGCCCTTGCCCGCCATTGCCGCCCTGCCGGCCATCATCAAATTCTCCTATGTGACGCGCTTCGGCCGCGCGGCCCTGCCCGGCGACTTCGCGACGGCGCATCTTCGGCAATGTTCATGGATTGCCAACCATATCGGCGTGTACCGGCTGGAAGTCCCGACGGGCCTGGACAGGATCGGCGAAGCCGTGGAACTGATCGAAAAGGATCTGTCGGCTGGCAGCCGGCGGTTGTGAGCGCAACCATGTCGAAGCCCCCAATCCTTCGCCTGTCGCTGTTTCGAGAAATTGCCGCCTTCGGCGCCACCATTGCCCGGATCGGCGGCCGGCGAACGTGGACGGCGCTGTTCTTCCTCATCCTCGGCAGCCTGACCGAGGGCATTTCGATCCTGCTGCTCGTCCCGCTGCTGCATCTGGTCGGACGTGCCGACCAGGATTTCGCTGTTCGGCTGCCCAACGATGATTTCGTGCGCTGGCTGGTGCCTGATGGCACGCTGCAACTGACGACCGTGCTTTGCGCGCTGGTCGGGCTTGTTGCGGCGCAGGCGGCGTTCAATCGCTTCAAGTCGGTCTACATGGCCAAATTGCTGTTCGATTTCATCAATCGCGTTCGCATGAACCTGTTCGAAAGCATCGGCAAGGCGCGCTGGGGCGTTTTTACACGCATGCGCAGTTCCGATCTCGATCATGCCCTGACCGGCGACATCGACCGCGTCCAGGGCGCGGCTTTCTCACTGCTGATGCTGGTGCAAATCGCCGTTCTTCTGGCCGGCTATCTCCTGGTTTCCGTGTTTATCTCGCCGGTCATGACGCTGTTTGCCGTGGTCGTCGGCATCCTGATGTTCGTGGCGCTGCGGCCCTTCCGGGCACGGGCCACTGCCTTCGGCCGTGTGCTGACCGCCAATCGCCAGGACCAGTACCGGACGGTCTCGGAATTTCTCGGCGGCATCAAGGTGGCCAAGAGCCTGAACGTCGAGGACAGCTATTTCGCGCAGCTGCGGTCGACGCTTGAGAGGATGAAGGCCGACAACATCGACTATGTGCGCAACAGCACCATCGGCACTGCTGTATTCCAGGTGGCGAGCGTCGTGGGCCTGAGCCTGTTCATCTATGTGGCTTTGGTCCGCTTCAATCTGTCGCTGGCCGAGATCGTCGTCCTGCTCCTGGTCTTCATGCGTATCGCGCCGCGCTTCATGGACATGCAGACGCAGGCCCAGCAAGTGCTGATCAACCTGCCCGCCTTTACGGCAATGCGCAGCCTGCAGGCACGTTTCGACGCCGAACGCGAGCCCGGCCATACCGAGTTCGCCGACGCCGGGACACTCTCCCTCAATAAGGGATTGAATATTCGCGGCGTGTCCTTCGCCTACGGAGATGCTGTCGACAAGGCGGTGGTGAGCGGCATCACCTTCGGCCTGCCGGCCGGCAAGGTCACCGCCCTGATCGGCCCGTCCGGATCGGGCAAGAGCACGATCGCCGACATGCTGCTTGGCCTGCTGGAGCCCACCACCGGCAAGATGCTTGTCGATGGCGTCGAGATCGATGCCAGCAATCGCCGTCGCTGGCGCGACCAGGTGGCCTATGTGCCGCAGGACGTGTTCCTCCTGCACGACACGATCGCGGCGAACCTGCGCCTCGCCGCGCCACGGGCCAGCGATGGCGATCTGTGGGCCGCGCTGCGTCAGGCGCACGCCGGCGAGTTTGTCGAACGGCTCGACCTCAGGCTCGAGACGGTGGTCGGCGATCGCGGCGTGCGGCTCTCGGGCGGCGAACGCCAGCGCATCGCGCTCGCGCGCGCGCTGCTGCGCAAGCCGTCGCTGCTCATTCTCGACGAGGCGACCAGCGCGCTCGACTGGCAGAACCAGTCGCTGATCGCCAGGTCGATCGATGGATTACGCGGTACGATGACGATCCTGACCATCGCGCACCGGCCGTCGATGATCGCCTTCGCCGACTGGGTGGTGGCGATGGAAAACGGCCGTATCGTCGAGGTCGGCCAATATCAGCGGCTGAAGGAAAAAACCGGCAGCCGGTTGTCGAGGATGCTGTTGGGGGAACAGTCGGAGAGCGAACCCGCTGATGTGGCGTGAGCCGGCGACCAAGACGCGTCGCGCCGAGACGGATTCACGCGGCGCTTTGGTCCCTTTGTCTCGAAGGATGTCGTTGCCGCCAAACCGGCCACGTTTGAGCAGTCTGCATCAATGCAGGCCGCGCCTGGCACCGCCCAGCTTCTCGCTTTCGGCGACCTCGGGTGCGTTCAGTTTGCGCTCGGCGTCACGAGCTATGTCGGCAGGCGTCGGCGCGCTCCTGGCGATCATGGTGTAGATGAGCACGAAATAGCCAGCCTGAATGGTCACGGCGCAGATGATGACACGCACCAATATCGTGCCTATCGACGCACCGCCCAGCCAGGACCAGCCGACGACGATCGCCAGAGCGAAAATCATCCCGAGGATGAATTTTGGAAGTGCCATACCCAACAGCCCATAAACCGGCTCGGGTATTATCGCGATTGCCCCACCCGAGCGCCGTCCCTTGTCATGTGGGCTTGTTAAGGTCGCCCACTCTCGACCGGTTGCTTCCGGCCTTTTCCACCTGTCGTCACCGTGACAGGTATAATTTGCAATTCTATTAAGGCGAGCAATAGGCGGCAAGGGCAACTTCGGTTATTTTTGATCGAGCTTTTGCGATCGACTCTGCCATGTTGCAATGCACGCAACGGGAGCTAGGCCGATATCCTCTCGTCGATATTTTTCAGTAAAATGGCCAATATTAAGTAGTATTTTATATGGTTTTGACCAAGCATCACGGCATGATGAAGCACTAGTTTGTACCTCGCCTTGGCAAATAGGTAGGTCCGCCTAAAAACCGCCCCACAAAGGCCTCTATTTTTTCGGCTGTGCCCATTTATTGTCACAAATGTGCTAAATATGCCGAAATTTGTGCATGGCAAGCTTATTATTTAGTCATTTCATGACGTGACTATTTCAACGGGGTGGTAAATTGTGTGTTGCGCTGCAACATTTTTTTGGTATCGTGTGGTGAACCATTCGTTCAACGCATGGAGTTTACGGCATGAGGGACGTTGCCAAGTCAGCCACCGCGAGCTTTTCGCAGGCTGACATCGATTTTCCGCCGCCGATCGGCGGCCTGCTCAAACGCAGCTTCGATATCACCGGTTCACTGATTGGCTTGATCGCCCTCAGCCCGCTATTTGTCATGATAGCGCTGCTCGTCAAGTTTTCCGACGGTGGCTCGATTTTCTACGGCCACAGGCGAATCGGGCGGGGCGGACGGATTTTTCCGTGCCTGAAGTTCCGCACCATGGTTCCGGACGGCGACAAGGTGCTGGCAGCCTATCTCGCCACCAACCCGGACGCCAACGCGGAATGGATCGCGACCCGCAAGCTGAAGAACGACCCGCGCGTCACCCGCGTTGGAGCAGTGCTGAGGAAACTCAGCCTCGATGAGTTGCCGCAGATCATCAACATCCTGCAGGGCGATATGAGCCTTGTCGGTCCGCGTCCGGTTGTGCGCGACGAACTAGAGATCTATGGCACATCCGCCGTCTACTATCTGAAATCGCGTCCGGGCCTGACCGGCCTGTGGCAGGTCAGCGGCCGCAACGATGTGTCCTATGACAGCCGCGTCGCCTTCGACCGTCACTATGTTGAGAACTGGTCGCTGTTCGAGGACGTTCGCATCATCATCAAGACCGTCCCGGCCGTCTGGATGTCGCGCGGTTCTTACTGACCGGCCGGTGGCCAATGCCAGACATTGGCGTCGGCCATTCGACGCAAGCTCATCGGGCGATGGGGCTATAGCGGATCGGAACGTTGAGTTGAAAACAGATTTGTTCGAAGCCTTTCGCGGCGGCCCGGTTTCCGGCCGCCTGCGGCGGGCGCGTTTGCTGGCCACATGCCTTGCCATGGCCCTCGTCGTCCCGGACC
>NZ_RZPI01000184.1:0-8598 GCF_003998715.1 Mesorhizobium sp. M7A.F.Ca.CA.002.15.2.1 | reverse complement strand
GCCCTACACGGTCAACACGCTGGCCGAGCATCTCGACATGCTGATGGTCTGCCATCATCTGTCGCCGTCGATCCCCGAAGACATCGCCTTTGCCGAAAGCCGCATCCGCAAGGAGACCATCGCGGCGGAAGACATTTTGCACGACATCGGCGCCTTCTCGATCATCTCGTCGGATTCGCAGGCCATGGGCCGCGTCGGCGAAGTCGCGATCCGGACCTGGCAGACCGCCGACAAGATGAAACGCCAGCGCGGCTCGCTGCCGCAGGAGACCGGCAACAACGACAATTTCCGCGTCCGCCGCTACATCGCCAAATACACGATCAACCCGGCCATCGCGCATGGGCTGTCGAAAGACATCGGCTCGATCGCGGTTGGCAAACGCGCCGACCTGGTGCTGTGGAACCCGGCCTTCTTCGGCGTCAAGCCGGACATGGTGCTGATCGGCGGCATGATCGCCGCAGCCCCGATGGGCGACCCCAACGCCTCGATCCCGACGCCGCAGCCGATGCATTACCGGCCGATGTTCGGCGCCTATGGCAAGGCCAGGACCAACTCGTCGGTGACGTTCGTTTCCAAGGCAGCGCTCGAGTCGGGACTGCATGGCAGGCTCGGTGTCGACAAGCAGTTCGTCGCCGTCGAAAACACCCGCGGCGGCATCGGCAAGCATTCGATGGTGCTCAACGACGCCACGCCGCATGTCGAGGTCGATCCGGAAACCTACGAGGTGCGCGCCGACGGCGAGTTGCTGACCTGCGAGCCGGCGACGGTGCTGCCGATGGCGCAACGGTATTTTCTGTTTTGAAGCGGCGCTTCCACCGGGCGAGCATTATCCGTTGCAGCCCTTGGTGGAAGGCAGCACTATGCGGCCAACCAACAGCTGCATTGTGATCGAGCATGACCACCGAAATCGCTTCCGCCCACGACATCTTCCCGCACATCCGCATCGTCATGGGCATGGTGATCGGGCTTGGTGTCGCCCGCCTGCTGTCGGGGGTGGCGCGCATCGTCCAGCATCCCGGCCAGTACAAGCTCTATACCGTGCATCTGGCCTGGGTCGTCTCGGTGCTCCTGATGCTGGTGCATTTCTGGTGGTGGGAGTTCGGCCTCTACGCCGTCGAGATCTGGACCTTCGGCAAATATTTGTTCATCATTTTCTACGCGATCACGCTGTTCCTGCTGTGCGCGCTTTTGTTTCCCGATTCGATGCTGGACTACACCAGCTACGAGGATTTCTTCTATTCGCGGCGGGCGTGGTTCTTCGGCCTGCTGGCGGCGACCTATCTGCTCGACGTGGTCGACACGCTGCTGAAGGGGCCGGAGCATTTCGCCCGCTTCGGCAGCGAGTATCTGTTCCGCACGCCCGTCTTCGTCGCGCTCTGCATCATCGCGATCCTGGTGCGCGACCGCCGCTTCCACATCGCCTTTGTCACGGCGGCGCTTATCTACCAGATATCGTTCATCCTGCGGCTCTTCGACACCATCGTCTGAACGAACGCGATGGTCTAGCTTTGTTGGGGAAAGGCAGGGTTCGACATGTACAAGGCCATTGGATCGCGCGTGTGCGGGCACAAGCAAATGGGAAATCCATGAAATGAAACTCAACCTCAACACCGACTTCACCAAATTCCCGCGCGTCGTCTCGGTGCTGTCCGCCGGCGCTGCCGGAACCACCCTACCGTCCGGCCGGGCCATTCTCGCCCATGACGAGCGGCATCTGCGCCGCCGGGCCATCGAACTTGCCGACGGCAGCAAGGTGCTGGTCGACCTGCCCGAACCCGTCGCCTTGAACGATGGCGACCGGCTGGTGCTGGAGAATGGCGGCCATATCGAGATCATCGCGGCACCGGAAGAGGTCTACGACATCCGCGCCCGCGATGGCGTGCATCTGGCCGAACTCGCCTGGCATATCGGCAACCGCCATCTCGCGGCAGGCATCGAGGCCGGACGCATCCTCATCCTGCGCGACCATGTCATCAAGGCGATGCTGGAGGGGCTGGGCGCCACCGTGACCGACGTTTCCGAACCGTTCAAGCCGGTGCGCGGCGCCTATTCCGGCCATGCTGGGCAAAGCCACGATCACGGCCATGCGCATGCGCACGCCGAAGCGCACAGCCATTCTCATGGCGAAGCGCATTCCCATTCGCACAGTCATGCCGGCCATCACCACGATCATGACTGACCAGCCTTCGAACATCGCCCTGCTGCGGCTGATGGCGTGGCTGTCGCCTGCCTTTCCGGTCGGCGGCTTTTCCTACAGCCATGGTCTCGAGCGGGCGGTGCATGACGGGTTGGTTGCCGATGCCGGGAGCCTCGCCGGCTGGCTGGAGACGCTGGTCGAGATGGGCTCGGGCTGGAACGACGCCGTGCTGTTCGCCGAGAGCTGGCGCCGAGCATGCGGCACCGGTGATCTCGATGAAGTGGCGGCACTCGCCGAAGCCCTGGCCGGCTCGCGCGAACGCCATACCGAGACCATGCTCCAGGGTGGAGCCTTCCTCAAAGCGGCGGCCGCCTGGCCTAATCCGGTGCTGGAGCGCCTGCCGGCCGAATGCGCCTATTGCGTCGCCGTCGGCGCCATTGCGGGTGGCAACGGCATCGCGCTTCAGGATGCGCTGTCAGCCTTCCTGCAAACCTTCTTCTCCAACCTTGTGCAGGCAGCGATCCGGCTTGGCATCGTCGGCCAGAGCGGCGCGACCACGTTGTTAGCCGGCTTCGAGCCGCTGGCCCTGGCGACCGCAAGCCGCGCCGCGCGCTCGACACTCGACGATCTCGGTGGCTGCGCCTTCGTCTCCGATGTCATGGCGATGAAGCATGAAACCCAATATTCGCGACTGTTCCGCTCATGATTTTTCTCGCCTTCTCGCTATCCTTTGTCCTGCTGCTGATCACCGTTCTGCATGTCTATTGGGGCCTTGGCGGCATCTGGCCGGGCCAGGACGCAGCCTCCTGCGCTCGCGCCGTGGTCGGCTTTCGCGGCGTCGATGAGATGCCGACGCCGTTTGCCAGTTTCGCCGTTGCCGCGTGCTTGTGCCTGGCGACACTATGGCCGCTGGCGCTCATGGGAGTCTTCGCTTCACCCTTCCCCAAGGAGGGTCTCGCCGCCACGTCGCTGCTCATCGGTCTGGTGTTCCTGGGGCGCGGCATAGCCGGCTTCACGCCATGGTGGCGGCGGCTGACGCCTGAACAGCCTTTCGCGCGGCTCGATGTCCGCTATTATTCGCCGCTGTGCCTGTTGATCGGGCTCGGCTTTGCCATCCTCGCCATCACGGAGTTTCCCGCATGACACAGACAAATGGTCCGCTGCGCGTCGGCATTGGCGGCCCGGTCGGTTCGGGCAAGACGACGCTGACCGAAAAACTGTGCAAGGCGCTGCGCGACGAGTTTTCCATCGCCGTCGTCACCAACGACATCTACACCAAGGAAGACGCCATGATGCTGGCGCGGCTGCAGGCGCTGCCCGAGGACCGCATCATGGGTGTCGAGACCGGCGGCTGCCCGCATACCGCGATCCGCGAGGATGCCTCGATCAATCTGCAGGCGATCGCGCAGATGAACAGGAAGTTCCCGGACCTCGACATCGTCTTCATCGAATCCGGCGGCGACAACCTTGCCGCCACCTTCTCGCCGGATCTCGCCGACCTGACGCTCTATGTCATCTCGGTCTGCCAGGGCGAGGAGATTCCGCGCAAGGGCGGGCCGGCGATCACCCGCTCCGATTTCCTGGTCATCAACAAAAGCGATCTGGCTCCTTACGTCAACGTCAACCTCGACGTGATGGAGAGCGACGCCGGCCGCATGCGCGGCAAGCGGCCGTTCGGCTTCACGGACCTGTCGCGCGGCAAGGGACTGCAGGAGGTGATCGATTTCATCATCGAGCATGGCGGCCTGCGAGCCGGCGCTGCCGCTGCCAGCACGGCGGCGTGAGCATCCCTGCACCAACCAAAACCGGTTGCGGGAATGGGCTGGCCACGGCATTCTTGCCGAAACCGGAGGATTTTTCGATGAGCCTTGCCCGTCTGCAAAAGGAAACGCTGACCAACCTGCCCTACTATGAGGAGCGCGTCGATCTCGCCTGTGCCTTCCGCTGGACGGCGCGGCTCAACATGCACGAGGCGGTGGCCAATCATTTCTCGCTGGCCGTCAACGATGAGGGCACACAATTCCTCATGAACCCCAACCAGGTGCATTTCTCGCGCATCAAGGCGAGCGACCTTCTGATGATCGATGCCAACGATCCGGAAACGCTCTCCGGCCCCAATGCGCCCGACCCGACGGCGTGGGGGCTGCATGGCGCCATCCATCGCAATGTGCGTCACGCGCGCTGCGTCATGCATGTGCACTCGATCCACGCTACGGTGCTGGCATCGCTCGCTGACTCGACATTGCCGCCGATCGACCAGAATTCGGCGATGTTCTTCAACCGCCATGTCGTCGACGCGCACTATGGCGGGCTGGCCTTCGAGGAGGAGGGCGAGCGCTGCTCGCAGCTTCTCGTCGATCCCAAGGTCAAGGTGATGGTGATGGGCAATCACGGCGTGCTGGTCATCGGCGACACGGTCGCCGATGCCTTCAACCGCATGTTCTATTTCGAACGCGCCGCCGAGACATACATCAAGGCGCTGTGGACCGGCCGCCCGCTGCGCACGCTTTCTGACGCGATCGCCGAAAAGGCGGCGAGCGAGATGGACGATTATCCCGGCCAGGCCGAACGCCATCTCAGCGAGTTGAAGGCGATCCTCGACGAGCAGGAACCGGTCTACCGGAATTGAGCGTCCTTCTCCCCGTGCCGTCACTATACGGGGAGAAGGTGCCGGCAGGCGGATGAGGGACGGCGCCGACCTGGGCGGTTTTCCTCAGAGCCCCAGCTCTTTCCCCAATTCCTCGGCGCTGTTGATGACGACGGCGCCGGGCGGGCCTTCCATCGGCTTTTCCGGCCAGAAGATCGTCTTCATTCCCGCCGCCAGCCCTGCCATGGCGCCCGGCCAGCTGTCGTCGATCGCCACCGCCTGCGCGGGGTCGACATCGGCCAGATACGCGGCGCGCAGGAATGGCTCGGCATGCGGCTTGCCTTCGCGCACGTCGTTGCGGCTGATCGTCTTCATGCCGGGGTAGATCAGGCCGACCATGCTCAAATTGGCGTCGACGATCATCCGGTCCGAATTCGAGACCACGGCCTGCTGGATGCCTCTTGTACGCAGCTCGTTGAAGATCTCGATCGCGCCGGGGCGCGGCTTCAAGCTCTCCACCAGCGGCAGGTAGTGTTCGTATTTGCGCAGGATCCAGTCGTCGAAAGGCAGGTCCAGGCCGAACTCGTCGCGCATCATCTCGTAGACCGGCCAGGCGGCGACGCCGAGCACGCGCTCATGCAGATCGTTCGGCGGGACAAGGCCGACATTGCGCATCGCCGCCACCAGGGCAGCTTCGTGCAGCGGTTCGCTGTCGACCAGCGTGCCGTCCATGTCCCAGAAAACCGCTTTCGGCGTCATGCGAGGCTCCTTTTTGCCATCCCTTAAAGGGTTTGAGCCGGGAGATAAACCTTCGGAGCGCAAGAACGTGCCGCCTGCCGGGACCGCAGCCAAGTCTCTTGGCGAGACAGACATCGTGGGGAGACGAGAAACTGGGCCGTGCCTACGCCGAGGGACAGCAAGCAATTGCCCCCGAGATTTGACAATTGCGCAGCAGGCCGTTCCCTGCGAAAGTGGGCATGGGCCGCTCTCATGACCGGCGGTCTCGGGAGGCAGGACTTTGAATAGCCGGCAGGATGGTGGCAGCAACAGGCTGGACGATGCGGCACGCGCCGGCTGGCTTTATTATGTTGCCGGCAACACACAGGACCAGATCGCTTCGACGCTTGGCATCTCGCGGCAAACGGCGCAGCGGCTGGTATCGCTGGCGGTGTCGGAGGGCTTGATCAAGGTTCGCGTCGACCATCCGATCGCCAACTGCCTCGATCTGGCGGCACGGCTGAGATCGCGCTTTGCGCTCGATCTGGTCGAAGTGGTGCCGAGCGACCCCAACTCGTCCTCGACCACGATCGGCATCGCCGAGGCGGCTGCCGCCGAGATCGAGCGACGGTTGCGTTCACCGACCCCGATCGTCATGGCGATCGGCACCGGGCGCACGCTGAAGGCGGCGATCGAGCAGCTGCCGCCGATGGAATGCCCGCAGCACAAGGTGGTGTCGTTGACCGGCAACATCTCGCCGGACGGCTCGGCCGCTTTCTACAACGTCATCTTCACCATGGCCGACAGGGTCAAGGCGCGTTCGTTTCCGATGCCGCTGCCGGTCATCGCCTCGTCGCCGGAGGAGCGCGAGATGCTGCTCAACCAGCCGATGATCCAGCCGACGCTTGCGCTTGCCGCCGAGGCTGACGTCACCTTCATCGGCATCGGCGACCTCGGCCCCAAGGCGCCGCTCTACGAGGACGGCTTCATTTCGGAGAGCGAATTGAAGGCGCTGCAGAAGGCCGGGGGCATCGCCGAGATCGTCGGCTGGGTGTTCGATAGGGAAGGCCGCATGATCGAGGGCATCACCAACGACCGGGTGTCGTCGGCGTCGCTGCCGTCACGCGAGAAATCGCTGGTCATCGCACTGGCGATGGGAGAACGAAAGCTGCCGGGCATTCTGGCGGCCGCGAACCGGCGGCTGATCAACGGCCTCATCACCGATGAACGGACCGCCGCCGCGCTGCTCGCCAGCATCTGACCGGAAGCACAACTGATTTGCGATAAAACCAACCGCGCTAGCTGTGCCGCCCGAAATGGTCGTTGCCATCGAGAAAACCGAGATCGCGCTGCAGATGCGGCGACAGGTCCCTGATGTCGAGATGTGCCCGTTTTTTGGCTGCGAACCAGCCGAATCCATCCGTCAGCCACGAAAACCAGCGATGATCGGGTGCGGAAGTGCATTTTTGCTGCGCCATGGTCATGATCGTCAACCTTCGCTATCCTGAACCCGAATGACGGGTTGACTGGAAATGTCGGTCTTGACGGCGGCCTTTGCCAATCGAACGTCGATAAGGACCCATAAGGAGGCTTTATGCCGGACCTCAGCTCTCGGCAGGTTTCACAGCTTCCGCCGCTGCAGGCGATCCGGGTGTTCGAAGCGGTGGCGCGGCATCTTTCCTTCACCAAGGCGGCCGAGGAACTTGCCATGACGCAAGCGGCGGTCAGCTATCAGATCAAGGTGCTGGAGGAACGGGTCGGCGCGCCGCTGTTCCTGCGCCGGCCGCGCCAGATCGCACTCACCGAGGCTGGACAGCGCCTTGCGCCAGCGGTCAGCGAGGCCTTCGCCATTCTCGGCCAGGCCTATGCGGCGGCGCGTGGCGGCGCCGACGGATTGCTGTGCGTCACGACGGTGCTGACCTTTGCCTCGAACTGGCTGGCGCACCATCTGGGCTCATTCCAGATCGCTCATCCCTCCCTTGCCGTGCGGCTCGAAACATCGAGCCGGCTGACGGATTTCGCCCGCGAGGATGTCGACCTCGCCATCCGGTCGGGCGGCGGCAAATGGCCGGGGCTGGAAGCCTACAAGCTGCTCGATGCCGATTTCACGCCGATGCTGAGCCCGAAGCTCGCGGCAAGCATCGGCGGCGTCAGGGAACCGGCGGACCTGTTGCGGCTGCCGATCCTCGATCCCGGCGACATCTGGTGGACGCAATGGTTCGAGGCTGCCGGCGTGCACTCGCACGATCTCGCCAAACGGCCCGGCAGCAGCATGGGCGCGCAGGCCTATGAGGCCAACGCGGCGATCGCCGGTCATGGCGTCGCGATCCTGACCAGGGCGCTGTTCAAGGCGGAACTTGCCGGTGGGCGCCTGATCCAGCCTTTCGATCTGGTTGGCGACGACGGCCATGCCTTTTGGCTGGTCTACCCCGAAGCGCGCCGCAACGTGCCGAAGATCCGTGCCTTCCGCGACTGGCTGCTGGCCGAGATCGCCTGCTGACCGGCAAGCTTGCGGGCTGCACCTGGTCTCGCAGATCCATCCGCTGTTGCCGCACTGTATCCGGCCGGGACGCTCTTCGTCCTGGCAATTTCCGCTCGTCCCGGCCTGCGGTGTCGCCCGGGTGCTGCGCTGCAGCATCGAATCCGACTTGACATAATTCACGCCAAGTGAGTAATTGCCCAAAGCCAAGGCAAATGCTCATCTTGGTTCAAGGGAGGAATTTGATGAAACTTCGCACGCTCACCCTGGGCTTGTTGTCGGCCAGCACGCTTGCGTTCGCCGCACACGCCGAATCCATCACCATCGCCACCGTCAACAATGGCGATATGGTCCGCATGCAAAAGCTGACCGAGGACTTCACCAAGGCGAACCCCGACATCCAGCTCAACTGGGTTACGCTCGAAGAGAATGTGCTGCGCGAGCGCGTCACCACCGACATCGCCACCAAGGGCGGCCAGTACGACGTGATGACCATCGGCACCTATGAGGTTCCGATCTGGGCCAAGCAGAGCTGGCTTTTGCCGCTCGACAAGCTCGGCGACGACTACGACGCCAAGGACATCATCCCGGCCATTGCTGGCGGCCTTTCGGTCGACGGCAAGCTTTATGCCGCGCCCTTCTACGGCGAAAGCTCCTTCGTCATGTACCGCAAGGACC
>NZ_RZPI01000183.1:0-8604 GCF_003998715.1 Mesorhizobium sp. M7A.F.Ca.CA.002.15.2.1 | reverse complement strand
GCTCTATCACGCGCTATCGCGTGTCTTCATCGCCGAGGCGATCCGGCGCCGACAGCCAGCGAGGGCGCGAAGATACCGCCCGGAATGCCCGAGATCATCGACAGCAATCCCGCCAGGAACTTTTCGGCGAAGAAGAACCACGGCAGCGGCGTGCCTTCGACGGCGCCCCGCGCCTGCACGTAACCGGTGCCGAAGGTCAGCCCGCCCGAGGCAATGCCGATCACCGCCACCGCAAGCCCGCAGATTGCGGCCACGATCAGGGCGCGCCGCAAAGGCTGCCCAGTGTTCCAGCGCCGGATCCGCCGCGTCGCCTTCAACGCCAGCAGCGAGAACAGCGCGCCGAACCCGCCGCCGATGACGCCGCAGGCAATCACCAGCGGCCACTCGGCGGCAAACGAGATGGTGTCCCTGGCGACGCCAAAATAGGTGTAGTTGCCGAGCAGCCCGAGCGAAGCGAGACCGGCCAGGATCACCGCCGTCAGCACCAGCCCGTTGGTTCGCGCCTCATAGGTGCGGCCCATCTCCTCGATGGCGAAGACGATGCCGGCCAGCGGCGTGTTGAAGGCGGCGGCAATCCCGGCGGCCGACCCGGCCAGGATCAGACCCCGGGCCTGCACCATGCCGCCCCAGCGTGCCGCCTGCAGCATCAGCGACGCGCCGACTTGCACCGTCGGACCCTCGCGGCCGATCGAGGCGCCGCAGAACAGGCCGACGATGGTGAGCATGATTTTGCCGGCCACCAGTTTGAGGGACAGGATGTGGCTGCGGTCCTCGTCGTCACGCAGATGGCGGGCGGCGATCGCCTGCGGAATGCCGCTGCCTTGCGAACCGGGAAAGAAGGTGTGGGCAAGCCAGGCGCACAGCACGAAACCCAACGGCGTAATGGCAAGCGGCAGATAGAAACGCCAGCCGCCTGCATCTCCTGTCATCAGTTGAAACAGTTCCTGCGCCCTGTCGGCCAGCACCGCGAACAGCACGCTGATCACACCGATGCCAAGCGCGCCGGCCCAGAACACCAGGCGCGGCTGCCAGACCCGCCGTGAGCCCCACATCGCGCGCGAACGCCGCAGCATGGGATATTTTCGCGATGTGCCGGCCATGTCTGTCCTCGAGCGGGGAATGTTTCGGCCTAACACAGCTGGGCAGTCTATTAAACTAGCGCCGGAAAAACCTGTCGTTGGCGCTCGCCTGAGTGCCAGGCGGAAGCATCGCTTCGGTGAAAGGTCGACCCCCACTCCGTCGAGCTACGCTCGACGGAGTGGGGGAAGCCATCAGCCAAACGCGCTGCCGCCGCAAGACAGGCATTATCGGGAGAGAAATGCCCGCCATGACGAGGGGCGGTGCCGACGTCGTTCCAAGGCGATCGTAGATCGTAAAGCTAGCTGAGCATGACTCTGCCCTCAACCTGTGCTATGCGCCGCGCTTCCTTTCCGGCACGATGCGTGAAATCGGCCGCAAACCGCTTATATCAGTGCAACCATGACCCTTTCATTCGATCTCACCACTGACAGCGCCCGCGACGCGTTGCGTGCCCGCTCGGCACAGCCCGAAAAGCAGTCGCTGATCGGCCTGACGCGGATCGAACTCGCCGAGACTCTGGTTGCATCAGGCGCTGTGCCCGAGCGCCAGGCGACAATGCGCGCCCAGCAGCTGTGGCACTGGATGTATGTGCGCGGCGTCTCCGATTTCGCCGGCATGTTCAACATCTCCAAGGATCTGCGTGCTGAGCTCGACAAGCATTTCACCGTCGCCAGGCCCGAGATCGTCGAGGAGCAGATTTCCGCCGACGGCACGCGAAAGTGGCTGTTCCGCTTTCCGCCGCGCGGCGCCGGCCGGCCTGTCGAGATCGAAACCGTCTACATTCCCGAAGAGGGTCGCGGCACGCTGTGCATCTCCTCGCAGGTGGGCTGCACGCTGACCTGCTCGTTCTGCCACACCGGCACGCAGAAGCTGGTGCGCAATCTGACGGCCGAGGAGATCCTCGCCCAGCTGCTCACCGCCCGCGACCGGCTCGGCGATTTCCCTGACCGCGACACGCCCGACGGCGCCATCGTGCCGGCCGAAGGCCGCAAAGTGTCCAATATCGTCATGATGGGCATGGGCGAGCCGCTTTACAATTTCGAAGCGGTGAAGAAGGCGCTGCTGATCGCTTCCGACGGTGACGGCCTGTCCCTGTCGAAGCGGCGCATCACGCTGTCGACCTCCGGCGTCGTGCCGGAAATCTTCCGCACCGGCGAGGAAATCGGCGTCATGCTGGCAATCTCGCTGCATGCCACCAATGACGATCTGCGCGACTTGCTTGTGCCGATCAACAAGAAGTATCCGCTGAAGGAACTGATCGCCGCCTGCCGCGCCTATCCCGGCCTGTCGAACGCCAAGCGCATCACCTTCGAATATGTGATGCTGAAGGACGTCAACGATTCCATCGAGGACGCCAAGGGACTGATCAAGCTGCTCAAGGGCATTCCGGCCAAGATCAACCTGATCCCGTTCAACCCGTGGCCGGGCACCAATTACCAGTGCTCGGACTGGGAAACGATCGAGAAATTCGCCGACTACATCAACAATGCCGGCTATGCCTCGCCGATCCGCACGCCGCGCGGCCGCGACATCCTCGCCGCCTGCGGCCAGCTCAAATCCGACTCCGAGCGCATGCGCAAGGTCGACCGGCTGGCTCTGGAAGCGATGATGATAGCGGGGCACGGCGAGGCGTGAACCGCCCCTTCGCCTGCCTAAGACGCCTCGCCATCATGGCGGTCGGCTATATCGCCGCCGTGCTGACCTCGATCCTGGTGCCGGTGCTGCTGATCGCTCTTCTGGAAGGCATCGAAGACGGCAACTGGTCGATCATTTTCGCCTTCGACTGGCTTGGCTCGTTCCCGCTCGCCGTGTTGACCGTAATGATCGGCGCGCTGTTGATCGTCGGCCCGGCGCTCTTTGTCGCCGAACGGTTCTCACTTCGAGGATGGTTCTACTTCGCCGCCACTGGTGCGATCACGTCCATTGCCTTTGGCGTATCCATGCCGCGCTCGGCCAGCAGCTTTGTCTTCAATCCGGGCTTTCTGGGTTTTCTCGCCACCGCCGGCATCGCCGCCGGTTGGATCTACTGGCTTCTGGCTGGACGCAGGTCCGGCACGGGCCGGAATCTGGGCCGGGATTGATGGCGCGTCTCGTCGGCTACCTCATCCGTTTCACCGTCATCCTGTTCGGCTATGCCGTCGCCTCGCTGGCGGCGAGCGCCTTCCTCAACATCCTGTTCCTGGCATCGCTCGGCTACACGCCGGAGCATGCGCATCCGACGGCGACGGCTTCCCTGTATTTTTCAATTCCCTTCGCCGCCCTGTTCGTCGCCTATTTCGCCCTGATGCCGGCCTCTGTCGTCATCCTGCTTGCCGAAATCCTGGGCCGGCGCGACTGGCTGTTCTATGCGCTGGCGGGCGCGGTGGTTGCCGGTGTTTTCCTCGGGCTTGCCGACCACAGCGGTGACACCGCCTTCGCCGTCAGGGACACCAGCGCCATCATGGCCGTGATCGGCAGCGGCATGGTCGGTGGTATCTTTTACTGGCTCAGCGCCGGGCGCTGGGCCGCAAGCTGGTGGCAAGGCGAACCAGAATCAAAAGAGGATGGCCGGACAGGATGACGGCGCCTACTTCGCCTGGGCCGTCAGGATCTTGAGGGCGAAGGCGGAGAACACGCCGGCAAACAGATAGTCGACCACCCGCGTAACGCGCGGGCTTGCCTTCATCGCCGCCGAAAACTTTTCCGCCGCCAGCACCATCGGCACCGTCACCGGGACCGACAGCACGATGAACATCGTGCCCAGGAAAAACAGCTTTCCCGGTGCGTTCGGATCATGTGCGGAGACGAACTGCGGCAGGAAGGTCATGAAGAACAGGATGATCTTCGGGTTGAGCAGATTGACGCCGAGGCCCGCCGCCCAGCTGCGCAACAGCGAAATCTCGGGTCCCGTCTTCTTCTCCGGCGAAAAGGCCGAGCCCCTGGTGATTGCCTGCCAGGCCAGGAAGACGAGATAGCCGGCGCCGAAGATCTTCAGCACGAAGAATGCCATCGGCGAGGCGACGATCAGCGCCGAGACGCCGACCACCACCAGCGTGGTGTGGATCAGCGTGCCGCACAGCGCGCCGGCCATCGAGGCAAAGCCGGTGGCACGGCCCTGGCTCAGCGTGCGCGAGACGAACAGGGTCATGTCCGGCCCCGGCGTGATCGCCAGGATGACCGTGGCGATGGCGAACTGGATCAGCGTGGTGGTGTCTGGAATGAACGACATGAGCGGCCCCGGGGAATTGGGAGGCCTATACAGGATGCGCCATGTCGACGCCAGACACAGCAGCGATCCGATCTCGATCCAGCAGGCGTCTGCACGGCATTCGCTGGGCGCCGGCCGCGGCAGTCCTATGCCTGCCTGCTCAGCCGTATCCTCGCTGGCTCCTCCGCGAAGAGTCGATCGTTGCGGACATCGGTGTCCCCGGTGATCTGGTCGATCGGCTTGGGCCGGCCGAGAAAATAGCCTTGCGCCTCATTGCAGCCTTCGACCTGCAGGATGGTGAGCTGGACATGTGTCTCGACGCCTTCGGCGAGCACCGGAATGTCGAGGCTGCGGCCCAGCGTCAGCACCGCCCGGATGATGGCCTTGGCCTGCGGGCTTCGCTCGACATCGGCCATGAATGAGCGGTCGAGCTTGATCTTGTCGAAGGGAAACGAGCGCAGCGTATCGAGCGATGAATAGCCGGTGCCGAAATCGTCGATCGCGATCGTCACCCCAAGCGCCTTGACCTGGCGCAGGACATGCAGCGTGCGCACCTTGTCGGCGACGATCGTCGATTCGGTCAACTCCAGCTCCAGCCGTTTCGGCGACAGCCCGGTCTCGATCAGGATCTGATGGACGAGCTTGGCGAGATCGGCATGGGCGAACTGCACCGGCGACAAATTGACCGCGATCTTGTGGCCATTGCCCCACGAGGCCGCCTGCCGGCACGCGGTCCGCAGCACCCATTCGCCGATCGCCATGATCGAGCCGTTCTCTTCGGCAATCGGGATGAATTCGGCGGGCGGGATCATGCCATGCACGGGATGGGTCCAGCGCAGCAGCGCTTCGTAGCCGCAGGTGGCGCCGGTCGGGACCGAGGTCTGCACCTGATAGTGAAGCGAAAGCTCGCCGCGGTCGATCGCCTGGCGAAGGTCGGTGGCCAAGGCGCGGCGCGCCCGCGCCGTCTCGTCCATGGCGGATTCGTAGAAGCAGACGGCTCGCGTCACGTCGTTCTTCGCCCGGTACATGGCAAGGTCGGCGTTGCTGACCAACCGCTCGCGGTCGGCCCCGTCGCGCGGATAGACCGCGCTCCGTGCTGAACTGCATCTTCTTAGTGCTGCGATGCGGGGCGCCATGGCACGGTCCCGCCAAAACGCCACGGCCCAGGCATCGCGCTCCCGCCATGCGCTGGACCAGAAGCCATGCATGCACGCGTGCTTGCTCGCTCTGCCGTTCCTGCTAAAAGGCGCTGCGACAATCTGTGACGCCCAGGCTGGGGCGTCCGCCACCGACGGGGTAAAAATGTCCAAAACCAAAGACATCAAGAAAGTCGTGCTCTCCTATTCCGGCGGTCTCGACACATCCATCATCCTGAAATGGCTGCAGACCGAGTTCGGCGCCGAGGTCATCACCTTCACCGCCGATCTCGGTCAGGGTGAAGAGCTGGAACCGGCGCGCCGCAAGGCCGAGATGATGGGCATCAAGGACATCCGTATCGTCGATGTGCGCGAGGAATTCGTCGCCGACTTCGTCTTCCCGATGTTCCGCGCCAACACCGTCTATGAAGGCACCTATCTGCTCGGCACCTCGATCGCCCGGCCGCTGATCTCCAAGCATCTGGTCGATATAGCCCGGGAAACCGGCGCCGATGCGATCGCGCATGGCGCCACCGGCAAGGGCAACGATCAGGTTCGCTTCGAGCTCTCGGCTTACGCACTGAACCCCGACATCAAGGTCATCGCGCCGTGGCGCGACTGGTCGTTCAAGTCGCGCACCGACCTGATGAACTTTGCCGAACAGCACCAGATCCCCGTGCCGAAGGACAAGAAGGGCGAGGCGCCGTTCTCGGTCGACGCCAACCTGCTGCACTCCTCTTCCGAGGGCAAGGTTCTGGAAGATCCATGGAGCGAGCCGCCGGAATTCGTCCACCAGCGCACCGTTTCGCCGATGGATGCGCCCGACAAGGTCACCGAGATCGAGATCGAGTTCCTGAAGGGCGACCCGATCGCGCTCAACGGCAAGAAGCTGTCGCCGGCAACCATGCTGGCGGCGCTCAACGATCTCGGCCGCGACAATGGCATCGGCCGGCTCGACCTGGTCGAGAACCGCTTCGTCGGCATGAAGTCGCGCGGCGTCTACGAAACGCCAGGCGGCACCATCCTGATCGCCGCCCACCGGGCCATCGAATCGATCACGCTCGACCGAGGTGCGGCCCACCTCAAGGACGAGTTCATGCCGCGTTACGCCGAGCTGATCTATAACGGCTTCTGGTTTGCGCCCGAACGGCTGATGCTGCAGGCGATGATCGACAAGAGCCAGGAAGACGTCGAGGGCACGGTGCGGCTCAAGCTCTACAAGGGCAACGTCATGGTCACCGGCCGCAAGTCGAAGAAGACGCTTTACTCCGATGCGCTGGTCACTTTCGAGGATGACCGTGGCGCCTATGACCAGAAGGACGCCGCCGGCTTCATCCGCCTCAATGCACTGCGGCTGAGAACGCTGGCAGCGCGCAACCGCGCCAAGTAGGGCGGATGCGCGGTTTCGGTCGCTGCCTGGCGCCGCTGGTTGTTCTGGCGACGCCGGCCGCCGGCCAGGAGTTCGACCCCGCCTCTCTTGACCTTCCCGCGCTGATCGAGTGCAGGGCGGACGTTCCGACTTACAACGACTTTGCCCTGTGGCTGTCCAGCGCACCGGGTGCCGTTGAAACGCTTGGCTGGAAGGAGGTTGCCTCCGCCAATCCGTTTCTCAGCCAATACGAACTGCCGGCCAAAATCCGCGTGTTCAACCGCGAGACAGGATCGATCGTGTTTACCGCTGCGGGGCCGATGGCCGTGCTCGACGGCGTTGCCGCGCCGGAGCTTGCAAAAGAACTCGACGTCATGGCCGTGTTTTCCACGCCGCAAAAATTCCTTGGCGAAAAGGTCGTTGTCCAAAGCACCGAAGAGTCGGAAGGATTGACCTTCTCCACCGACGTCAAGCTCAACGTCTCGACCGTCGAGTCCCATCCCGGCAAGACCCTGGCCGGCTGCTCCTACACGCTCGAAATCAAATAAAAACCCGGCATTCACGCCGGGTTTTCGATCAAGTCAAAAATGGCCGGGGCCTTCTGCCCGGTGCATGTTCCGTCAATCGCCGTCGATCGCCGTGGCAATGCGGGCGATGGCCTGCTGATAGACGCTCGCGGAATTCCAGCCGGCAATCGCGCCCATATTCGCACTCGCGCTCGCACCTGCCCGCCAGCCATGGCCCTTGAGGAAGTTGGCAGTGGAAGCCAGCGCCGTGCCCTTGTCGCGCAGGTTTCCGCCGCCGACGCCATATTTCAGGACGTTTCCTGGCAGGAACTGCGTGTGTCCGATCTCGCCATGCGCGGCCCCGACCGACGAGGCTGTCAACGCCCCGCGATCGACCAGCTTCAGGGCGGCGATCGCATGCGGGTAGAAGAACCCCGGGCGGCGGCAATCATAGGCAAGCGTCAAAATCGCAGAGACGGTGTTCTGGTTGCCCATGGCCGAACCGAAGCCGGTTTCCATACCCCAGATGGCCAGCAACACGCCCGGCGACACGCCGTAATTCGCTTCGATCTTGGAGAACAGCGCCGCATTCGACTTTTTCAGCGACCGGCCCTTGGAGATAATCGCCGCGCCGCCGCGCCGCCGCATGAAATCGTCCACCGAGCCGCTGAAGGCCTTGTGAATGCCGCGGTCGACGGAGATGGTCTTTGTCGCGTAGTTCGCCCCGGCCAGAGCGGCCAGCCCCTTGGCGCCCACACCTTCCGACCTGGCCTGCGCGGCAAAGTCCTGCTTCCAGGCCTCGAAGCCGGCGCCGGTCTTGCCGCAGCTGGCCGCTGCCTGTGCGCCCGTCGCCAGCGCAAGCACCGCCATCGCGGCCGCTGCAAACATCTTTCCCTTGGCAAGAATTGCCATGTTGATCTCCTGGTTGCCTGAATCACGTCCCAATTGCGAACTTGCCAGCGAAACGCGCACTTGTCACTGTCACCGCTGCAATGCTGGCGAATGCCGTGGAATTTGCCTAGGATCAAGTGATTATTGTGGCAAGGGGGCTGCATGCAAGACGTTGATGTCGTCATCATCGGCGCCGGCTCGGCGGGTCTTGCCGCTGCCAAAACCCTGCAGGCGGCGGGGCTTTCCTTCACGCTGCTCGAAGCGATGGACCGAATCGGCGGGCGAGCCTGGACCAGCGACCAGCATTTCGGCGTGCCTTTCGACATCGGCTGCGCCTGGCTGCATGCCGCCGACCGCAATCCCTATTTTCCCGAAGCGCAAGTGGCAGGCTGGACGTTGCATCATCACGACATGAATGTCGATCATCTCTACTAC
>NZ_RZPI01000182.1:0-8607 GCF_003998715.1 Mesorhizobium sp. M7A.F.Ca.CA.002.15.2.1 | reverse complement strand
GCTCGACGCGGCAAGCGAAGTCACCGCGCCCTACCCGTACTTCCCGTATCGGCGGCAGGAAGGCTTTGCCCGGTTGAACCCGCCGGTGGTTTGAGCGCATCGGGCCGTCATGGCGCAAGGTTCGCGGGCCAGCGCCCCCCTCTGGCCTGCCGGCCATCTCCCCCTCAAGGGGGGAGATCGGATGTCGCGGCGACTTTCGCCAATCGCAGGCGTAACAAGGGGCGGCGTTGTCGGTGGAGCTGCCAATCTGCCCACTTGAGGGGGAGATGTCCGGCAGGACAGAGGGGGGCGTCGTAGAACGCCGACCTCAAGAAGCCGTTGCTGCGAAACTTGCCCCTAGTGCAGCACAAACTCCCCATCCACCTTGCGCCATTCATTCGGCGCGATCAGCTTCTGGTGGGTGTAGCTGATCGAATGCAGCGGCCCGTCCAGCTTGGCCTTCCAGAATTCGATGAACTTGATCAGCACCGGAAACTTCGGCGCGAGATCGTAGTCCTGCCAGATGAAGCTCTGCAGCAGATGCGGGTGATCGGGAAAGTGATAAAGAATCTTGGCAGTGGTCAAGCCATAGCCTTTGAGCATCAGGTCCATTTCGGCATGGTCGCGCATGACGGTCCCCAGGTTGATTCGCCTGTCCTCCCACGGCTGATTGTGCGCGCCGCTGATTAACCGTCTATTGATTTTTTCTTCATCTGAACCGGCTTTAGCTTGCGAAAACATGCGGTTAGCAGCGCACCTCTTCGAGTGCTGACAGCCCTGGAGAAGCTCCCTGCGGCATCCCGCCGCGCGAATCCAACGTCTAATGTTGCCGTAACGGCGGAACTGGTAATAATGCCGCCGAATTCGCGGCCGTGTCGCCGCGATCCCGCCGGCATTTCAAGCCGGCGATTGGTTCGGGAGGAAAGTCAGGAATGTCCGAGGTTCATGTCCATCGCGTCCAGCCGGCGTGGAAGAAAAACGCGCTGATCGACAATGACACCTACCTGAAATGGTATGCCGACAGCGTCAAGAACCCGGACAAATTCTGGGGCAAGCACGGCAAGCGCATCGACTGGTTCAAGCCGTTCAGCAAGGTCAAGAACACCTCCTTCGACGGCAAGGTCTCGATCAAATGGTTCGAGGACGGACTGACCAACGTTTCCTACAACTGCATCGACCGGCATCTGAAGAAGCGCGGCAACCAGACCGCCATCATCTGGGAAGGCGACAATCCCTACGACGACAAGAAGGTCACCTATAACGAGCTCTACGAGCATGTCTGCCGGCTCGCCAATGTGATGAAGAAACACGGCGTCAAGAAAGGCGATCGAGTCACCATCTACATGCCGATGATCCCGGAAGCCGCCTATGCGATGCTGGCCTGCACGCGCATCGGCGCCGTCCATTCGATCGTCTTCGGCGGTTTCTCGCCGGATGCGCTGGCCGGCCGCATCGACGACTGCAAGTCGACCTTCGTTATCACGGCTGACGAAGGCCTGCGCGGCGGCAAGCCGATCCCTTTGAAGGAAAACACCGACAGGGCGATCGAGATCGCCGCGAAAGCCGGAACGAAAGTCGAAAAGGTGGTGGTCGTGCGACGCACCGGCGGCAAGACCGGCTGGGTTTCAGGCCGCGACGTCTGGTATCACGACGAGATCGCGACGGTGAAAGCCGAATGCAAGCCCGAGAAGATGAAGGCCGAGGACCCGCTGTTCATTCTCTACACGTCGGGTTCGACCGGCAAGCCGAAGGGCGTGCTGCACACCACCGCCGGCTATCTCGTCTACGTCTCGATGACCCACCAATATGTCTTCGACTACCATGACGGCGACATCTACTGGTGTACCGCCGATGTCGGCTGGGTCACCGGCCACAGCTACATCGTCTACGGCCCGCTCGCCAACGGCGCCACCACGCTGATGTTCGAAGGCGTGCCGAACTATCCGTCGCAGTCGCGCTTCTGGGAAGTCATCGACAAGCACAAGGTCAATATCTTCTACACCGCGCCGACGGCGTTGCGCGCGCTGATGGGCGCCGGCGATGCGCACGTGAAGAAGACGTCGCGCAAGTCGCTGCGCGTGCTGGGTTCGGTCGGCGAGCCGATCAACCCGGAAGCCTGGGAGTGGTATTTCAACGTCGTCGGCAACGGCAAGGTGCCGATCGTCGACACCTGGTGGCAGACCGAGACCGGCGGCATCCTGATCACGCCGCTGCCAGGTGCGACCGACCTCAAGGCGGGTTCGGCGACGCGGCCTTTCTTCGGCATCAAGCCGCAGCTGGTCGACGGCGAGGGCAAGGTGCTGGAAGGTGCGGCCGACGGCAATCTGTGCATCACCGATTCCTGGCCGGGCCAGATGCGCACCGTCTATGGCGATCACGACCGCTTCGTGCAGACCTATTTTTCGACCTACAAGGGCAAGTACTTCACCGGTGACGGCTGCCGCCGCGACGCCGACGGCTATTACTGGATCACCGGCCGCGTCGACGACGTCATCAACGTTTCCGGCCACCGCATGGGCACGGCCGAAGTCGAATCGGCGCTGGTCAGCCATGAGAAGGTTTCCGAGGCCGCGGTCGTGGGCTATCCCCACGACATCAAGGGCCAGGGTATCTACAGCTACGTCACCTTGATGAAGGGTGCCGAACCCACCGAGGAGCTGCGCAAGGAGCTTGTTGCCCATGTCCGCAAGGAGATCGGCGCCATTGCTTCGCCCGACAAGATCCAGTTCGCGCCGGGCCTGCCGAAGACGCGTTCCGGCAAGATCATGCGTCGCATCCTGCGCAAGATCGCCGAGGACGATTTTTCTGCCCTGGGTGACACCTCGACGCTGGCCGACCCGGCCGTCGTCGATGATCTGGTCGCCAACCGGCAGAACAAGAAGAGCTGATGCAGGCCGCGCTGGGCACTGTCAGCGAACTCTGGCGCTATCCGGCGAGTTCGCTTGCCGGCGAGCGCCTGAAAACAATCTCGGTCGACGTCGAGAGCATCGACGGCGACCGCCTGTTCGGCCTTGTCGACGTGTCCGACAACGAGATCGCACGACCGGACCGCGACGCGAAATGGCACAAGGTGCCGCGCATCCGCACCCGGCTGTCGCCGACCCTGGAACTCGAGATTGCCGTTCCCGAGGGCGACTGGCTGGCCGCGCCAAGCATCGAGAGCGACCGCGCGGTGTCGGCCTATCTCGGCTTCGAGGCCTCGCTCCGTCCGTTTCGCCGCGAGAATGCCGGGCCTGACTATTCCGGCCCGCTGACCGCGGAGCGCTACCGCAAGGCGCCGATTCATCTATTGACCACGGCTTCGCTGGCACGCCTGAAAGCATTGCACCCGGAAGGGGTCGCCGACCCGCGCCGCTTCCGCCCCAACATCGTTGTCGACATGGCGGCCATCGAAGGCTCGTTTCCCGAAACGGAATGGATCGGCCGCAAGCTTGCCGTCGGCGATCTCCTGCTGACCATCTCGGAACCCTGCCGCCGCTGCGGTTTCACCATTGTCGCCCAGGATGGCTTCGACCATGATCCGGCGATCCTGCGCAACCTGGTCCGTCACAACGCCCATAATCTCGGCGTCTATTGCACGGTCGACAGGCCGGCGCGCGTCGAAGTCGGCGACGCGATGCGCTTCCTGTAAGCTATCGATACAGATCCGCCCGTGTCGGCGGCAGGCCGCTTGGACCGCGCGCGCGCTTGGTCACGACGGTCTGGAAAATCTGTGCCGATGCGCGCTCGAAGGTGATCGAACAGCCCGTCAGGTAAAGCAGCCATAGCCGCGCCCTGGCCTCGCCCACCTCGGCGATTGCCTCATCGAAGCGGGCCTGCAGCCGCTCGGCCCACAGCCTGCAGGTGCGGGCATAGTGCTCGCGCAGGTTCTCGACATCGTAGACGAGAAAACCATGCGCCTCGAGATTGCCTGTTGTCATGCCGATGGTGTCGAGTTCGCCGCCGGGAAAGATATATTTGAGCAGCGCCTTGAACTCCGGCCCCTTGCGCAAGGTCTTCTTGATGTCGCCCTTGCTGCGCCGGGTGATGGCGTGGTGCAGATAGATGCCGCCCGGCTTCAGCAGGCGATGAATGGTCTTGAAATAAGTCGCATGGTTGGCGAGCCCGAGATGTTCGAACATGCCGATCGACGAGATCTTGTCGAAGCTGCCGGTGAGTTCCGCATAGGATTTGATCTCGATGGTGATGCGGTCCTCCAGCCCCTCGGCGCGAATGCGTTCGCGGGCCAGCTCGGTCTGCGCCTGCGACAGCGACACACCGTGGCCGACGACGCCGTAGTTCTTTGCCGCATGGATCAGCATGGCGCCCCAGCCGCAGCCGATGTCGAGCAGTCGTTCGCCCGGTTTCAGCCGGAGCTTGCGGCAGATGTGGTCGAGCTTGTCGACCTGGGCCTCGTCGATGCCATTGGCGAAATCCTTGAAGTAGCCGCAGCTATAGACCATGCGCTCGTCGAGAAAGAGCCGGTAGAAGGCGTTCGAGATGTCATAGTGATGCTGGATCGCCTCCTGGCTCGAACCGCTGACATAGGGATTGCGCCCCGACAGATCGGTCCGCGCGCTCATCTGCTTGCGTGCCAAAAGCACGGAAGGCAGGTCGCGCAGGATCGCCATTTTCGGCAGCGACTTGAGCTTGGTTCTGAGCTTGCCTTGCGACGGCAGGGCATAAAAATCGAAGATCGTCCCGTCTTCGATGTCGATGGTCTTGGAAATCCACATCTCGATCAGCGTCGACAGGGACGGTCGCTTCACGATCTGCCAGACGATGTCCTGGTCGTTGATGGTGAGCACCGGACCAGTGGCGGGGCCTATCCGCTCCCCGGTCCACAGCCTGACCGCAAAACCCGGCTTCAATGTTTCGATCACCGTTCGAACGATGCGAGCGGCCTTTTCGGCTGCCTCCATGCGATTCCTCCGAATGCTGGCTCAGGGGCAGAAGTTTGCCCGGTCGGCCTGGCAATCGCAAGCCGGCCCGCACCAGGCCCGCCCCTTGGTTAATTTCAGACCTGCACCTTGTCTTTTGCTGCAATGCACCCCATCATGAGTATGTGTTCAACAAATCGAAAGGAGGTGATCCGATGTCGAGTGATTTCGTTTTCCAGAACGTGGCCTCAGCGGATTGCACTTTCGGGAAGCAGTCTTCCCGTTAAGGCGCGAAATGCGCGGCGGCTGACCTGATAGGTCATCGCCATGGGCCGCGCCACGGACGGAAACACGGAAGGCCGCCGGCTTCGAAAGAAGCGGCGGCCTTTTCCGTTTGCGGACCAGACTACTGGGTCAATGCGATCTTTTCGGTGTTGCGAATGATTTCCTGAAAGGCGTCGTCCAATTCGGCTCCGGTGGACACGTCGAAGAAATGCCTCTTGGCGGCGGAGGTATCCTTCGACGAACAATCCTTCAGCACCGCCTTTGCCTGGTCCCGCTCGGTTGTCGACATATCCTTGTCGTCCAGATCGAAGCCGATGGTGAAAATCTCGATGCCGTCGTTTTTCATGTTGTCGCACAGCGTTTCGGCGTTGCCGCGCGCAAGGGTGCCCTGCCTGTTGTAGCTGTCCCCAGCACCGGCGAAGGCCGTATTGAACTGGCCATCGGTCATCAGGATCGCGACCTTGGCGATCTTCTTCGGATCGGCATCCGAGGCACCCTTGCCAAGACCGGCATTCCTGATCGCAGTGCGCCATTGCGGCGACAGCATATAATAGGTCCACTGAATGGCGATCGCGCCGGCCGTAAACCCATTGGCCCGGAAGTCCTCGATCGATTCAAGCAAGGCATCGGAATCGGCGGTCAGCGGGATCACTTTCGCATCAGGGCACCTGTTCATGTCCCCGTCACCGAGATGATCGTCCCGGTTGACCAGAGCATAGTATTTCTTGCCGTTCCCGTCGGTGCGGACAGTATCCGGGCCGTCGGCGCTCATATCCGCGTTGCCGTTCTTGTCCTTGCGCTCGGTGGCGCAATTGTCGGGGCGTGGCATCGCCGCGCCGACAATGGAGATGTAGTCGCTGAAGGACGGCAGCAGATTTTTGCCCGTCTTGGCGACGAGAAGCGGACTGCCGGCGACGGGTGGGAGCTCAGTGCTGGCTTGTTTTTCGGCATAGACGTTTTCCGCCAGCTTGCCGGCGTTGACGCCAGATGCATAAGGCACAATCGCGACGCGGATGCGGGGGTTCTGCGGATCCTGTTTCTGCAGCATCGTCTGGACGGCGTTTTTTGCAGCTGTTTTCAGATCGCCGATTTTGTCGACCTTGCCGCGCTTGGCCATCGACCCCGTTATGTCGAGCATCATCGCCACTTCGACGGTCTTGTCCGAATAGAGCGCCGTCGTGGAGGCGGCGACGCGTTTCATGTCGCCCGTGCCAAAAATCGGGAAATACAGCCCGACATCGACATGGGCGTCAGCCTGGACCGTCTTGGCGGTCCTGTTGACGATCAGCCTGTCGAGTACGATCTGGTCGGCCTGCAGAATGCCTGCCTGGCTGTTGGCGTCGAGAAAGGCCTGCACCGATTTGTTGGCATCGGCTTCCTTGATGGCGCCGGTCGTTAGGTCGCGTGCCGTCGATGTGACCGCGGCGTCGAAGACGCCTTGGAGGCTCGATCTGGCATTGTAGAGCTGCGATACGTTGACCGAGAAGCCAACAGCCAGCGCCAAGACCGAGGCGCTGAGGCCGAACAGGATTGCGAAATTTCCACCGCGATCCCTGGCGAACCCGCCGATCGCGTGAACAAGACCCCCGTAATTCCGCATCCTACAGCCTCCATTCGCCTCGGCCTCGTCGCCGCGGACAGGGCAATGCAGGATTCCCGCCGGATGACGCCGCTGGCTGGCAGAAGGCCGGCCGCTTGCCGCCAAATCATTGTTTTTGTTCGGCTTCAAGCTCCGCAAAGGTGAATGACTGGTAAACAGAAAAGCGCGGCCGCGGCTGCGTTTACGAGCCGGTTACCATGCTCAAGACGAAGCAATCACGGAATCCCGATGACGTCCTGTTGCGGGACAGGGTCCGTGTGCCGAAGCGGGCCAGTTGTCCCGAGACTGCAGGGCGCGAAATGATCGGATCCAACGCCTCCGGCCGTCGAAAGACCAAAGCGCCATCACGTTTGAAAACCAGGGCCGCTTTTGGCCGCGCCTCAAGGGGGTGTTGAGATTCAGGTCAGGCCAGGTCGAAAATGATGGCTTTCGAGAACCGGAGCGGAGCGGACATTTGGTCCGTGAGCACCGGAAGCGCAGAAAGCCGTCATTTGCAGACCGGCCTCACCTGAATCGACATACCGTTAGGCCAGCATCTGTGCGCCGACGGTCCTGTCGATACCGTGGTAGGGCGGGTTGAACAGATTGCCTTCCTGTTCATAGGTCCATACCTTGAACAGGCTGAGCCGGTGGGCGCCGAAACTATGCAGCAGCGGCACGTCGGTGGCGTCGCGGCCGCGGGCGATGACGATGCGGCCGATTCTTGGCGTGTTGTGGCGAGGATCGAACGTGTACCATTTGCCGTCGAGGAACACTTCCAGCCACGCCGAAAAGTCCATCGGTGCCGGATCGGCTGGCACGCCGATATCACCGAGATAGCCGTTCACATAGCGTGCCGGAATATTCATGCAGCGGCAAAGCGTGATCGCCAGATGAGCGAAGTCGCGGCAGACCCCGACGCGTTCCTCATGCGCCTGAGCCGCCGTGCGGGTCGAGCGCGCATAGCCATAGCCGAACGACAGCCGGTTGTGGACATAGTCGACGATCGCCTGCACGCGCGCCCAGCCGGACGGAATGTCGCCGAAGAGCTGCCAGGCCAGGCTGCTCAGATGATCCGTCTCGCAATAGCGGCTGCCCAGGAGATAACCGAGAACTTCGTCCGGCAGGTCCGCCACCGGCACTTCCCTGGCCAGCGTGTTTACCTCGTCCGTCTCGCCGCTGTCCTCGACGACCGCGTCGTACAGGATGCGAAAACCACCGGCGGGCGCTGTGAAGCGCCGGCAGGCATTGCCATGCAGATCGTGGTACAGCCTTGTCGGCACCGCGGGCGAGGTCAGCACCCGCGTCTGCCGCTTGATATCAGCCTGCCTGTCCCGATGGATCTCGAGCACTGAAATCACCGGCGTGGCGGCTACGCATTCGATGGCGATTTCATAGCCGAGCCGGATCAGCATCGTTGGTCCCCCCTTCGATCTTGTGAGAAGCAGTCCTTCCCAAACGCCCGGAGGATACCGTGGTTCCCTGGGCCGATCGAAAAGCCCACCCCGTGTCTTCCCCTGCCGCGGTCGAGACGTTAGGTTCGGCAACCCCACCAGCGCTCCCCGGACTCAAGGAAAATCATGTATTCAAGCAGAAAATTCGCGGCCTTCCTCTTCGACATGGACGGCACGCTCATCAATTCCATCGCCTCGGCGGAACGGGTGTGGAGCGATTGGGCACGCCGCCAGGGCCTCGACGTCGCTGCCTTCCTGCCGACGATCCATGGCGTACGCGCGATCGAGACCATCACCGGCCTGGCGCTGCCGGGCGTCGACCCGGCACACGAGGCTGATCTGCTGCTGAAGGCCGAGGCGGCCGATCTCGAAGGCATTATCCAGATCGCCGGCGCCGTGGCATTTCTCGATTCGCTGCCGCCCGAACGCTGGGCGATCGTAACCTCCGCCC
>NZ_RZPI01000181.1:0-8632 GCF_003998715.1 Mesorhizobium sp. M7A.F.Ca.CA.002.15.2.1 | reverse complement strand
GAAGCCGGCGGTGCCGATGACCGTCACCGTAATGCCGACGCCGGTCAGCGCCAGCGTGCCGATCACCATCATCCAGTAGGTGGTCGGGATCAGTTTCCTGAGGCCGCCCATATTGCGCATGTCCTGCTCGTCGGACACGGCGTGGATGACCGAGCCCGAGCCGAGGAACAGCAGCGCCTTGAAGAAGGCATGCGTGAACAGGTGGAAGATCGCCGCGCCATAGGCGCCGACGCCGAGCGCCACGAACATGTAACCGAGCTGCGAGCAGGTCGAATAGGCGATGACGCGCTTGATGTCGTTCTGGACGAGACCGACGGTGGCCGCGAAGAAGGCCGTGAAGGCACCGATGAAGGTCACGACCGTCAGCGCCGAATGCGACAGTTCGAACAGCGGCGACAACCGCGCCAGCATGAACACGCCCGCCGTCACCATGGTGGCGGCATGGATCAGGGCCGAAACCGGCGTCGGGCCTTCCATGGCGTCCGGCAGCCAGGTGTGCAGCGGCACTTGCGCCGACTTGCCCATGGCGCCCATGAACAGGAGCAGGCAGACGATCGTCATGGCCGCCTGCTTGTCCAGCGCATGGCCAAGGAAAGTCAGCACCGCGGCACCCTGCGGTGCACCTTCGGCCGGGATGAACGTCGCCGCATTGGCGAAGATGGTGCCCAGATTGACCGAGCCGAACAGCACGAACACGCCGAAGATGCCGAGCGCGAAGCCGAAATCGCCGACGCGGTTGACGACAAAGGCCTTGATTGCCGCGGCATTGGCCGACGGCTTCTTGTACCAGAAGCCGATCAGCAGATAGGACGCCAGCCCCACCCCTTCCCAGCCGAAAAACATCTGCACGAGGTTGTCCGCCGTCACCAGCATCAGCATGGCGAAGGTGAACAGCGACAGATAAGCGAAGAAGCGCGGCCGGTTCGGATCGTGGTGCATGTAGCCGATCGAATAGATGTGGACCAGCGCCGACACGGTGTTGACCACCACCAGCATGACCACCGTCAGCGTGTCGATCCGCAGCGCCCAGGACGCTTCCAGCCCACCCGACTGTATCCAGCGCAGCACGGGCACGGTGAACACCTCGCCATGGCCGAAACCGACGGTGAAGAACGCGACCCACGACAGCACGGCCGCGATCACCAGGAAACCCGAGGTGATGTATTCGGACGCCTTGGCGCCGAGCGACGTGCCGAACAGGCCGACGATCAGGAAGCCGAGCAGGGGAAGGAAGACGATGGCCTGATACATGGTGGTTCCGTCAACCCTTCATCATGTTCACGTCTTCGACCGCGATCGAGCCGCGGTTGCGGAAGAAGACGACGAGAATGGCAAGTCCGATGGCGGCTTCGGCCGCCGCGACCGTCAGCACGAACAGCGCGAACACCTGGCCGACCAGATCGCCGAGTGCTGCCGAAAAGGCGACGAAGTTGATGTTGACCGCCAGCAGGATCAGCTCGACCGACATCAGGATGACGATGACGTTCTTGCGGTTCAGGAAGATGCCGAACACGCCGAGCGTGAACAGAACAGCCGATACGGTCAGATAATGTGCGATGCCGACAACCATCTCAGAGTCCCTCGCCTGTCTTGACCTTGCGGATTTCCATGCCGGTCGCCGGTGTGCGGCCGACCTGGGCTGCGATCGACTGCCGCTTGACGCCTGGCTTGTGGCGCAGCGTCAGCACGATGGCGCCGATCATGGCGACCAGCAGCACGAGGCCCGAAATCTGGAAGTAGTAGAGGTAGTCCGTATAGAGGATGTCGCCGAGCGCGGCGGTATTGGTCCGCGTGGCAAGATCCGGAATGGGCTTGGAGACCGTCGAAGCGAGCTGCGGCGCGAAGGTGTAGCCGCCGAGAACCACGATCAGCTCCGCCGCCAGGATCAGCCCGACCAGCGCGCCGATCGGCGCATATTGCAGGGCGCCGCTCTTCAGTTCGGCGAAATCGACGTCGAGCATCATGACGACGAACAGGAACAGAACCATCACCGCGCCGACATAGACGACGAGCAGGATCATCGCCAGGAACTCGGCGCCGGTCAGCATGAACAGGCCGGCGGCGTTGAAGAAGGTCAGGATCAGGAACAGCACCGAATGCACGGGGTTGCGCGACGAAATGACCATGAACGCCGATGCCACCGCGACAAAGGCGAAGAGGTAGAAAAAGGCCGCCTCTAGTCCACTCAACATTGGGGATCCCCCGGGTTCCTGTACAAACAGGACAACCGTCCTGTTTCGATGTTTGCCGCCTCAGGCCGCAAGTTTCGTTGTGTCCTTAGACGAGGCCCCTCGCCCCGTCCATGCGTCAAATATCAGCGGTAGGGCGAGTCCAGCGAGATGTTGCGCGCCAGCTCGCGCTCCCACCGGTCGCCATTCGCCAACAGTCTGTCCTTGTCGTAGTAGAGTTCCTCGCGCGTCTCCGTCGCGAACTCGAAATTCGGCCCCTCGACGATGGCGTCGACCGGGCAGGCTTCCTGGCAGAAGCCGCAATAGATGCACTTCACCATGTCGATGTCGTAGCGCACCGTGCGGCGCGTGCCGTCATTGCGGCGCGGGCCGGCCTCGATGGTGATGGCCTGCGCGGGGCAGATCGCCTCGCACAATTTGCAGGCGATGCAGCGTTCCTCGCCGTTCGGGTAACGGCGCAACGCATGCTCGCCGCGGAAGCGCGGGCTGGTTGGCCCCTTCTCGTGCGGATAGTTGATCGTCTCCTTCGGCGCGAAGAACTGGCGCATCGACAGGAAGAAGGCGCTGACGAAATCCTGCAGCAGCAGCGATTTGGCGGCTTGGGAAAGAGCGGACATCACGCAAACCCCGTGATCTTGAGGAAGGCCGCGGTGGCGACCACCATGAACAGCGAGATCGGCAGGAACACTTTCCAGCCAAGCCGCATCAATTGGTCGTAGCGGTAGCGCGGCACGAAGGCCTTCACCATGGAGATGCCGAAGAACACGAAGCAGACTTTCAGCACGAACCAGATGACGCCCGGCACCCAGGTGAACGGCGCGAAGTCGAACGGAGGCAGCCAGCCGCCGAGGAACAGGATGGTGGCCAGCGCGCACATCAGCACGATGGCGACATACTCGCCGAGGAAGAACAAAAGGAACGGGGTCGACGAATATTCGACCATGTGGCCGGCGACCAGTTCCGATTCGGCTTCGACCAGATCGAAGGGCGGGCGGTTCGTCTCGGCCAGCGCCGAGATGAAGAAGATGATGAACATCGGGAACAGCGCCAGCCAGTTCCAGTCGAGGAAGGTGTTGGGCAGGCCAAGCCGCGTACCAATTCCATCATGCTGCGACAGCACGATATCGGTGAGGTTGAGCGAGCCGGCGGTGAGCAGAACGGTGACGATGACGAAGCCGATCGAGACTTCGTAGGACACCATCTGCGCGGCCGAGCGCAGCGCGCCGAGGAACGGATATTTCGAGTTCGACGCCCAGCCGCCCATGATCACGCCGTAGACCTCGAGCGAGGAGATGGCGAAGACATAGAGGATGCCGACATTGACGTTGGCGATCGCCCAGCCGTGGCTGACCGGGATGACCGCCCAGGCCGAGATCGCCAGCACGGCCGACACCAGCGGCGCCAGCAGAAACACGCCCTTGTTGGCGCCGGACGGGATGACCGGCTCCTTGAAGACGAACTTCAACAGATCGGCGAAAGCCTGCAGCGTGCCCCAGGGGCCGACGACGTTCGGGCCACGGCGCAATTGCACCGCCGCCCAGATCTTGCGGTCGGCGTAGAGGATGTAGGCGACGAAGATCAAAAGAACGACGATCAGCACGACTGACTTCAACAGGATCAGCAGCGCCGGCAGCACGTAGAAGGAGAAGAAAGTGTCCATGCTTATTCCGCCGCCTGCTTGAAGCCGCTCTTGGCCAGTGCCGAGCATTCCGCCATCACGGCCGATGCCCGCGCGATCGGGTTGGTCAGGTAGAAATCCTTCACCGGCGAGGTGAAGGTGCCCTTGTTCAGCCGTCCGCCGAGCTTCGCCACCTCGGCGATATCCTCGGCATTGCCGGCCGCGACCTGGTCGATACGGGCCAGATGCGGGTATTCGCCATAAAGCTTGGCGCGCAGCTGCGGCAGCGAATCGAACGGCAGTTTCTCGCCCAGCACATCCGACAGCGCCCGCAGGATCGCCCAGTCCTCGCGCGCCTCGCCCGGCGCGAAGCCGGCGCGGTTGGTCTGCTGCACACGCCCTTCGGTGTTGACATAGGTGGCCGATTTTTCCGTGTAGGCGGCCGCCGGCAGGATGACATTGGCGCGGTGCGCGCCCTGGTCGCCATGCGTGCCGATATAGACGACGAAGGCGCCGCCGGTCTTGGCCATGTCGATCTCGTCGGCGCCGAGCAGGAACAAGAGCTCCATTTCGCCCAGCATGCCGGCAACGTTTCTGCCGCCCTCGCCCGGCACGAAGCCGAGATCGAGACCGCCGACGCGCCCGGCCGCATTGTGCAGCACGGCAAAGCCGTTCCAGTCTGCGCGAGCAGCGTTGACGGCGGCCGCGAGCTTGGCCGCCTGACCGAGCACGGCCGCGCCATCGGCACGCGCCAGCGCGCCCTGTCCCACGATGATCAGCGGGTGTGTCGCCTTCTTCAGCGTCTGGAAGAACTTGCCATTGCCGTTGGCCAAATCCCCAAGCGAATCCGGCCCGGCGCCCAGCTGTTCGTAATCGTAGCGGGTATCGCCGACATCGCCGATGACGCCGACCGGCAGATTGCCGGTCCGCCAGCGCTTGCGGATGCGCGCATTGAGCACCGAGGCTTCATAACGTGGGTTGGCGCCGATGATCAGCACCGCATCGGCCTGCTCGATGCCTTCGATGGTCGGGTTGAAGATATAGCTCGCACGGCCCAGCGCCGGATCGAGTGCGGCGCCATCCTGGCGGCAATCGGTATTCTTCGAGCCGAGCGAAGCCATCAGCAGCTTGAGCGCATAGGTTTCTTCGACGGCGGCGAGATCGCCCGCGATAGCGCCGATCTTTTCGGGCGCCGTCTTCGACACCGCGTCCTTGATCGCGGCGAAGGCCTCGGCCCAGCTGGCAGCAACCAGCCTGCCGTCCTTGCGCACATAGGGGCGGTCAAGGCGCTGCGTGCGCAGGCCGTCCCAGATGAAGCGGGTCTTGTCGGAGATCCACTCCTCGTTCACCGCCTCGTTGACGCGCGGCAGGATGCGCATCACTTCGCGGCCCCGGCTATCGACGCGGATCGCCGAGCCGACCGCATCCATCACGTCGATGGATTCGGTCTTGGTCAGCTCCCACGGCCGCGCCTGGAAGGCGAATGGCTTCGAGGTCAGCGCGCCGACCGGGCAAAGGTCGATGACATTGCCCTGCAGCTCCGAGGTCATCGCCTGTTCGAGATAGGTGGTGATCTCGGCATCCTCGCCACGGCCGATCAGGCCCAGTTCGGAAATGCCGGCGACTTCGGTGGTGAAGCGGACGCAGCGCGTGCAGTGAATGCAGCGGTTCATCACCGTCTTCACCAGCGGTCCGATGTATTTGTCTTCGACCGCGCGCTTGTTCTCGTGATAGCGCGAGGAATCGACGCCGAAAGCCATCGCCTGGTCCTGCAGGTCGCATTCGCCGCCCTGGTCGCAGATCGGGCAATCCAGCGGATGGTTGATCAGCAGGAACTCCATCACGCCTTCCCTGGCCTTCTTGACCATCGGCGTGTTGGTGAAGATTTCCGGCGCCTCGCCATTCGGGCCGGGACGCAGGTCGCGCACGTTCATGGCGCAGGAAGCCTGCGGCTTGGGCGGCCCGCCCTTCACCTCGATCAGGCACATGCGGCAATTGCCGGCGATCGACAGCCGCTCATGGAAGCAGAAGCGCGGCACTTCCGCGCCAGCGTCTTCCGCCGCCTGCAGCAGCGTGTAGTGGTCGGGTACAGTGATCTCTTTCCCGTCGACCTTGAGCTTTGCCATTCGCCTCAAACCCCTGCGGAGTTCCCGCAATCTCTTTTTCCGGACGCGGTCGAGACCACGTCGAGCACTTCATTCACTTCTTGACGGCGAGCGCCGCCGCTTGAGCTGTCCAATCGTCGCGGCCGATGCGGCCGCCGAGCGACAGATAGTCCTCGACCCAGGCAACCTCTTGCGGCGTCCATGCCGCGATCTGGGCATACGTCCAGATGCCGAGGCCGTTGAGAACCTTTTCCAGCTTGGGCCCGATGCCGGATATCGCCTTGAGATCCGCCGGTTTCGCCGGCTTCTCCATGGCCTTGGGCTGCCTGAAATCCTCGGGCAACAGCGCATCGCCGACGCCGCCCGTTGCGGGAACGGCATTTGCCACCGGCGTCATGGTGGCGGCTTCCTTGGCGGCAATATCGGTGACTTCCTGCGCGAAGGACTGCGCCTCGGCGATCATTGTTTTCGCCGTTGCCCGTGCCTTGGTGGAGGAAGGACTCGGTTCATCGAACTGGGCGACGCGCGCCTCGAAATCATCGACGATCGGCTGCAGCAGCCGTTGCGAGGCTTCTGCCGCGCCTGAAAACGCGCCCAGCCAGACGCCAAAAGCATGATTGGCAAGCCCGAGGCCAAGCGCCGACATCGCGGCCGCACCCGCCACAGGATGCACGAAAAGGTTGACGGCACTGGCCATCTCCTTCGGCATCATCCTGGTCAAGTCCTGGTTCATCTGCTCGATCTGGTCCAAATTGGGCATCAGCGGGTTCGAATACGGCGCCATAGAGTTCTCCTGGTCGTTTCGTCGTTCGCCCCGCCCTTCGCTGCGGACTTTCGTCCGCGTAAAACGTTCTTCTATTCCGCCGCCACCATCACAGGCTCGGCCCGGTGCGCATTGCGCGAAAACTCGTCGATGCGCCGCTCCACTTCGCCGCGGAAATGCCGCATCAGGCCCTGGATCGGCCATGCCGCCGCGTCGCCCAGCGCGCAGATCGTATGGCCTTCGATCTGCTTGGTGACGTCGAGCAGCATATCGATCTCGCGCTTCTGCGCCTCGCCGCGCACCAGCCGTTCCATCACCCGCCACATCCAGCCGGTACCTTCGCGGCATGGCGTGCACTGGCCGCAGCTCTCGTGCTTGTAGAAGTAGGAAAGCCGCGCGATCGCCTTCACGACATCGGTCGACTTGTCCATGACGATGACAGCCGCGGTTCCAAGGCCGGATTTGAGGTCGCGCAGCGCGTCGAAATCCATCGGCGCGTCGATGATCTGCTCGGCCGGCACCAGCGGCACCGAAGCGCCGCCCGGTATGACCGCCAAAAGATTGTCCCAGCCGCCGCGAATGCCGCCGCAATGCGTCTCGATCAGTTCGCGGAACGGGATCGACATCGCCTCTTCGACCGTGCACGGATTGTTGACGTGGCCGGAGATGCAAAACAGCTTGGTGCCGACATTGTTCGGCCGGCCGAAGGACGAGAACCAGGCCGCACCGCGGCGCAGGATGGTCGGCGCAACCGCGATCGATTCGACATTGTTGACCGTGGTCGGGCAGCCATAGAGGCCGACATTGGCCGGGAATGGCGGCTTCAGCCGCGGCTGGCCCTTCTTGCCTTCGAGGCTTTCGAGGAGCGCTGTCTCCTCGCCGCAGATATAGGCGCCGGCGCCGTGGTGCATGTAGATGTCGAAATCGTAGCCGGAGGTGTTGTTCTTGCCGATCAGCTTGGCCTCATAGGCCTCCTCGATCGCGCGCTGCAGCGCCTCGCGCTCGCGGATGAACTCGCCGCGCACATAGATGTAGGCGGCAACCGCACCCATGGCGAAACCGGCAAGCAGCGCGCCCTCGACCAGCGTGTGCGGGTCGTTGCGCAGGATGTCGCGGTCCTTGCAGGTGCCGGGCTCCGATTCGTCGGCATTGATGACCAGGTAGCTCGGCCGGCCGTCGCTCTGCTTGGGCATGAACGACCATTTGAGGCCCGTCGGGAAGCCGGCGCCGCCACGGCCGCGCAGGCCCGACGCCTTCATCTCGTTGACGATCCACTCGCGGCCCTTGGCGACGATGCCGGGCGTGTTATCCCAGGCGCCGCGCGCCATCGCGCCGGCCAAGGACTTGTCGAACAGGCCGTAGATATTGGTGAAGATGCGGTCTTTATCCCCGAGCATTTTTCGTCCCTCAGACCGGCTTCTTGCCGAAGACGCGGATGTATTCGGCGACGCCACCCTTGGCGAGCGCCTTGGCCTGCTTGACCCAGTCGTCGCGATCGATGCGGCCCTGGAAAGAGAGATAGCCATCCACCCACTCGCGTTCGGCCTTCTTCCACGACGCGACCTGCGCGAAGGTAAAGATGCCCAGCGTATGCAGGATGCCCTCGATCTTGGGGCCGACGCCGGAGATCAGTTTGAGGTCATCGACCTGTGCCGGCCTGTCGATGCCGGCCGGGCGGTTCTTGTCCCCGAGCGACGGTTTGGCCGGCTTGGCGGCCGGTACCTTGACCTCTGGCGCCTTGAAGGCGGAGGCCGGCTCGGCCTTGGTGATGGGGCCACTGCGCTGCTTGGAAACCTGCTCGACTTTGGAGTCTGCCTTGTTGGCATTGGCGGCCGAATGCAGTGGAGCGGCAACACTCGCCGCCTTTTCAGCCGCCGGCGCGACCTTGGTTTTTGAAGGCGTCTTCAGCGCCGGGCTGGTTTCAGGGGCGTCGGTCTTCGGCTTGCTGGTGTTGGAC
>NZ_RZPI01000180.1:0-8646 GCF_003998715.1 Mesorhizobium sp. M7A.F.Ca.CA.002.15.2.1 | reverse complement strand
GACGGAGCCCGGTCAGGATCCGCATGGCCTCGGCACCTGCGAAACGCTGTGGAATCTGATGGATTTCACGCCGGAAGGTCGCCCGAACTGGAACGAGCAGCTGCAATATGGCGAAGCTTGCTGCCACTGAAGGCAGTTGTGGCCAGCCGCCGCGGTTCGGGTAATCGAGGCGATACGCGCAGGCTTCTTCCTCATGATCTGCAACCGGAGTGCCCAAGCGACGTTGGATTGTCCGAGGGACAATTCCAACCGGAGACATGCCATGAAGACGCTTACCATTCTGCCCGCAGCAGCATTGCTTGCCGGCGCGCCGGCCTTTGCCCAGTCGAACACGACCGCCACGACCACGCCGCTCGCCGCCACGACGAAGGTCGACACTTCGACCTTCATCAAGACGGTGCCGAGCGCCAATGAGTTCGAGATCCAGTCCAGCAAGCTCGCCGAGCAACAGGCGACCGACGCCGACGTCAAGGCGTTCGCCAAACAGATGATCGCCGATCACACCAAGGCCGGCGAGGAATTCAAGGCGGCGCTTGCCCAGGGCCAGACAACCTCGGCCACCGCACCGTCCGGTCCGGCCCTGCAGCCCAAGGAGCAGAAGATGCTCGATGAGCTGAAGAGCGCCAGCGGCGATCAATTCCAGGCCAAATACATCGAGATGCAGACCAACGCTCATAAGGAAGCCGTCGCGCTGTTCAGCGGCTATGCGAAATCCGGCGACGACCCGGCAATGAAGGAATTCGCCAAGAAAACCCTGCCGACGCTGCAGATGCACGAAAAACACGTGAAGGAACTGGCCGCCGCGCATCAGGGGTGAGGGCGGTTCACTATGGCGCCCCCCTCTGTCCTGCCCGGCAGGACAGAGGGGGGCGCCGTAGAGCGCTACGATGGAAGCCAGCCCGCTTGGCCAACCAACACCACAATATGGCCCTGTGCCTTAAGCACGGCACGCCCTATACCGATCAAGGCTGAGCGGCGCTCAGGTCGACCTGATCTGCTCGACCGCGGTCACCAGCAGCTCTTCCATGGCGGTGCGTATCTGGCCATCCGACTGGGCGATGCCCGCCGCGTCGAAGTCGGCGCGGACCTTGCGGAACACATCGTTGTCGCCTGCCTCTTCGAAATCCGCGTGCACGACCTCCTTGGCATAGGCGTCGGCGTCAGCACCGGATTTGCCGAGCTTTTCGGCGGCCCACAGGCCGAGCAGCTTGTTGCGGCGCGCCATGGCCCTGAACTTCGTTTCCTCGTCCATCGCAAACTTCTTTTCGAAGCCTTCCTGACGGTCTCTCATGCTGCTCATGGTTCGCCTCGTTTCCGATGGGAGTCCGATCTTCAGCCCAGGGGAAGAACGGCCAGGAAAGAGAGAGTGGCGCGCATGGGTGTCATTAACAAGGCGTCATGCCGGCGATTGGGCGGGCGCTTGGCGGTCCAGTCTTTCGCTCGATATGATTTGACGTTGCCGCGCCGTGTCCTACTCTCAAGTGCCTGCGGGATGAACCGAGGAGACGAGCGATGCAGTTCAAGGCAATTCGCAGCGTCGCGCTGACGGCGGCCGTGATGCTTGCCGCCGGCACCGCGGCCTATGCCCATCACGGCTGGTCGTGGACACAGGATGGGTTTTTCGAACTCAAGGGCAAGATCACGGCCATCTATATCGGCAATCCGCACGCCACGCTGGATGTCGACGCGGAGGGTGAGGCCTGGCGGGTGGAGATGGCGCCGCCATCACGCACGATCGCCGCCGGCTTCACGGAGGAGGTGGCCAAGGTCGGCGACGAGGTGACCGCGATCGGCAACCGCTCGCTCGAGGCGACCGAAAAGCGCATGAAAGCGGTGCGCGTCATCGTCAACGGCAAGACATATGATGTCTATCCCGACCGCGTGCCGCCGGCGTAAATGGCCGAGTTCCTCGCCGGCATTGAGCATCTTGCGTTGGCGCGGTGGCTGAAGGCTTCCTTCGTCGCCTATCCCATAGTCAATGCGCTCCACATCATGTCGATCGGCGCGCTGTTGACCAGCGTCGTTCTCATGGACCTCAGGATCTGCGGCGCTTTCCGTTCGCTGCCGCAAGCCGCATTCGTCGCGCTGCTGCGCCGCATTGCATTAAGTGCATTCGCGGGTGCGCTCGTCACAGGCTCGCTGCTGTTTTCGGTCAAGGCGAGCACCTATGCGGCGATGCCGGTTTTCCTCGCCAAGATGGCACTCATCCTTCTCGCCGGCGTCAATTTTTTCACCTTCCTGCGCTTCGCCAGAGGTGGTGACGATCTGGCCGGCAGCACCATCCTGGCTGTGCTCTCGATACTGCTGTGGACGTCCGTGCTTTTCGCCGGACGGTTCATCGGATTTCTCTAGCGCCGCATCTTCCTTCTCCCCCTGTGGGAGAAGGTGTCGCCGAAGGCGACGGATGAGGGGTGTTCCAGGGAACGCCGACGTCTCACTCCGCTGGAACACCCCTCATCCGTCTCGGCGCTATCGCGCCGATCCACCTTCTCCCACAAGGGGAGAAGGGAAGAACGGCGCTGGCGTTCCGCCCGTGCCGGGATAAGCTCCCTGCAACTCAGGGAGAACTGCCATGAAAAAAGAAATCATCGAAGTGCCGGTCATGTCCGCCAAGGTGCGGGCGCTCGGCCTTCCCTGCTCGACAGCGGTCAAGGCCAACGGCTTCGTGTTCATCTCGGCGACGCCGCCGGTGGATATGGTGACCGGCGAGATGGTGCGCGGCGACATCGAGGTGCAGACCGAGGCGTCGCTGAAGGCGCTGAAACATTGCCTGGAAGCGGCCGGCACTTCGCTCGACAATGTGGTGATGGTGCGTATCTACGCCGTCAATTCCGGCTTCTACAACGCCATCAACCGTGTTTATGCCAGGTATTTCAGCGTCAATCCGCCGGCGCGGAGTTTTGTGCCGGTGGCGTCGTGGCCGATGGAGTTCGATATCGAGATCGAGTGTGTGGCGGTGGCGTGATGAGAGTATAGGAACGAGCATGACGACTCGCCAGCCTCTTATGAAACGTAGTTTTTCACCTCAGGAATGTCTTGGGTCAGGATCATCTCTCTAAATTCGTTAGAAACCGACTCTGATCGGATGGCGTCCCGAACCCTCTCCTGGGACTGCGTCCCAAACTGCTTAAGTTTGTCGTCTAATATCGCTGAGCTTCTATAAACCACCGCCTTGAGCGCCTCTTCATTCTTGCTCAATGCAATAATATTCTGCGCTACTTTTTCTATTTCCGATTTTTTCATGGAAAAGACGTCTCTGCCTCGGGTCACAATTAAACCGACGGCACATATGATATAAAATCGGAACGTCTTATATTTATTATCTATACGCTGGTTTCTCCAGAGGAACTCAATTCGGTAGTAGAGATAACAGCAGGCATGATAGATCCTAACATCATGATCATCCTTAAATATCTTGCTATCATACTCCGACATGATTCCCCGATAGTCGCGAGCTGCACGATTGGGCTGGAAGAAAATCGCGGCAGCCAGGGCCTTCATCATCGAAGATGGCTGAATTATCCTAACGCGCTCGACCTGCTGGCCACGATATTGGTTTTCGCGCCGTTCAAGATATATGATCTCTTCCGGCTCAACCGATCTGGCGTATTCTTCGAGGCTCTTTAAAAATGGCCTCAGCGCCCAGAATTGTTCTTCCTTCACCGGGTTCTGCCTATTCGTTCCAATAATGATCGATGCGACGAAGTCATCGTTCTTCGACCCAATCAGGCGGAATGGCACTGCAATATGGTCAATTAGATTTAGATCTTCAGCTGCCCCTTTGCTTTCCCCAAAGATCAATTCGTATATAATATTGCTCGTTTGACACCCATTTACTATTTGATAGTCCTCAAGATGGAATCGATCTCCAGTGCGGTCTATACTTTTCGACACAACTGTAACGCCGTTATTCCTAAAAGCAAAATCATCACCACCGCTCTCAAGTACTGAGACCTTTATTTCTTGGTTAATCTTAGATCTTTGATCGTAGTCTCTAATATTGTCAACGAAAACCGATTTATTGATGCCGATTGCGTTAAATTTATCGTCAAACAAAGTAAATAGCTTAACTAGTTGTTTGGCCTCGAGATATCCAACGTATGCCTCGTCCACATTCTTATTTTTTGGCATAACGACTGCTTTTGTAAATTCAATTTCTGCTTCGACAGATGTTGTGGCGGCTCGGTACCATTGTTGTAGCTGAAGAGCTCCAACGATACTTACGTCAAGGTTGTCTCTGTCAAACATGTTTTTTTCAGACATTTGACGAGTGAATGTATTCTTCAAAGACTCAATGCGCCGAGGTTCCTCGTAATTTCCGGTTGCGATGTAGAACGCTTTTAGCGAAGGATTTTTCTTTCCAACTACACCTTCATATACCGCGAGCATCGCCTCGGTTAAGTCCGACAATTGGGGGCTTTCATCTCGCAAATCGCCATCAAAAAAGCTGGTTATAGCATCGAAAAATTTGGAAATGTCACCGTAGTCGTAACTTGGGCTAGTTTTCGACTGAAAGAAAACAAACTCAATCGATGGATTTTTGATCGCGGCGAGCTTATCTTCTGCTTCGATCCGTGTTTTTACTACTTCCCCTTGTATTAATATTGCGACTCCGTCGAGACCGAACTCCGTGCCTGTCAAATGGACATCGTTGGCATCTGCGGACTCGGCCAACAGACCGATTAGAGTCGCAAATATCGAGTAAATTTCGAATTGATCACTAAGACTTGCCGACTCGATGCTCGTGGATTTTGCGTAATCCTTGACTTGAGCGCGAATTACTGGATTCATTTTTTGGTCCCCCCGCCTTTTGGCTGTTAGCGTACGTGACGTCTCGGGGGCTGTCTACTGTATCCGACCCTTTACTAACCGTCGGAGTGCACTATTTTAGATGCTGGTATAATCCGGATATCATTTGGCTGCGGCGAGCAATTTGAAAGCGAGAACTGCCGACAGCAGTTCACCAATCCTTACGCAAAATACTCCTGCAGCGGCCTGACCTCGAGGCTCCCCGCCTTCAGTGCCGCAATCGCTTCCGCCACCGCAGCCGCGCCCGATAGCGTCGTATAATACGGCACCTTCTGCATCAGCGTCGCCCGCCGCAGCGACTTCGAGTCCGACACTGCCTTCTGGCCGTCCGTGGTGTTGAAGACGATCTGCACCTGGCGGTTGCGGATGGCGTCTTCGATGTGGGGGCGGCCTTCCAGCACTTTGTTGATCTTCTGGGCGTCGACGCCGTTTTCGGCGAGGAAGCGGGCGGTGCCTGAGGTGGCCAGCACCTTGAAGCCGAGGCCGGCCAGGCGCTTCACCGCCGGCAGGATGCCTTTCTTGTCCTCGTCGCGCACCGAGACGAACAGCGTGCCGGAGCGCGGCAGGTCGACGCCGGCGCCGAGCTGGCTCTTGGCGAAGGCCAGCGCGAAATCGCGGTCGAGGCCCATGACCTCGCCGGTCGAGCGCATTTCCGGGCCGAGCAATATGTCGACGCCGGGGAAGCGGGCGAAGGGGAACACGGCTTCCTTGACCGCGATGTGGCCGGGGTTCCTGGGGTCGGGCATGGCGCCGTAATGGGCGAAGGCGTCTTCCAACTTCTCGCCGGCCATGATGCGGGCGGCAATCTTGGCAATTGGCCGGCCGATGGTCTTGGCGACGAAGGGCACGGTGCGCGATGCGCGCGGGTTGACCTCCAGCACATAGACCGTGCCGTCCTTGATCGCATACTGCACGTTCATCAGCCCGCCGACATTGAGCGCGCGGGCAAGGGCTGCCGTCTGGCGCTCCAGTTCGTCGACCAGTTCGGAAGGCAGCGAGTGCACCGGCAGCGAGCAGGCACTGTCGCCCGAATGGATGCCGGCCTCCTCGATGTGTTCCAGAATGCCGGAGACGAAGGTCGCCTTGCCGTCGCAGAGGCAGTCGACATCGACCTCGATGGCGCCGGAGAGATAGGTGTCGAACAGCAGCGGGTTTTTGCCCAGCAGCGTGTTGATCTGGCCGGTCTTGTCGTTGGGGTATTTCTGCTTGATGTCCTCCGGCACCAGGCCGGGCACGGTGTCGAGCAGGTAGGTCTGCAGCATGCCCTCGTCATGGATGATCTGCATGGCGCGGCCGCCGAGCACATAGGACGGGCGCACCACCAGCGGGAAGCCGAGCTCGCCGGCGACCAGGCGGGCCTGCTCGACCGAATAGGCGATGCCGTTCTTCGGCTGGCTCAGGTTGAGCTTGTGCAGCAGCTTCTGGAAGCGGTCGCGGTCTTCGGCGAGATCGATCATGTCGGGCGAGGTGCCGAGGATGGGGATGCCGGCCTTCTCCAGCGCATCCGCCAGCTTCAGCGGCGTCTGGCCGCCGAACTGGACGATGACGCCGACCAGCTCGCCCGAGGCCTGCTCGGCGCGCAGGATCTCCAGCACGTCTTCGGCCGTCAGCGGCTCGAAATAGAGCCGGTCCGAGGTGTCGTAGTCGGTCGAGACCGTCTCCGGGTTACAGTTGATCATGATCGCTTCATAGCCGGCGTCGCGCAGCGCGAAGGCGGCGTGGCAGCAGCAATAGTCGAACTCGATGCCCTGGCCGATGCGGTTCGGCCCGCCGCCGAGGATGACGACCTTCTTGCGCGACGAGACCTGCGCCTCGTTGGCCAGCGCGCCGGCGAACGGCACTTCATAGGTCGAGTACATGTAGGCGGTGGGCGAGGCGAACTCGGCCGCACAAGTGTCGATGCGTTTATAAACAGGATGAACGTCGAGCTTTTCGCGAGCTTTCTGAATCACTTCGGCGTCGGTCTTCGTCAGCGACGCGAGGCGGGCATCGGAGAAACCCATGGCCTTCAGCATGCGCAGGTTGACGGCATCCTCGGGAATGCCGTGCTCGCGGATGCGGGCTTCCATGGCGACGATGCCGGCGATCTGTTCGAGGAACCACGGGTCGATCTTGCACATGGCGTGCACGTCCTCCAACGAGGTGCCCATGCGGATCGCCTGCGCCACCATGCGCAGCCGATCGGGCGTCGGCGTGCCGAGCGCTGCGCGGATGGCGTTGCGGTCGTCGGCATGGTTGGCGGAACCGAGGCCCCCATGGCTGAGACCGGGAATCTCGATCTCGTCCAGACCAGTCAGGCCGGTTTCAAGTCCACGCAGCGCCTTCTGCAGCGATTCCTGGAAGGTGCGGCCGATGGCCATGACTTCGCCGACCGACTTCATGGCGGTGGTCAGCACCGGCTCGGCGCCGGGGAATTTCTCGAAGGCAAAGCGCGGGATCTTCGTGACGACGTAGTCGATGCTCGGTTCGAACGAGGCTGGCGTCGCGCCGCCGGTGATGTCGTTCTCCAGCTCGTCCAGCGTGTAGCCGACGGCGAGTTTTGCCGCGATCTTGGCGATCGGGAAGCCGGTCGCCTTGGAGGCAAGTGCCGACGAGCGCGAGACGCGCGGGTTCATCTCGATCACCACCAGGCGGCCATCGGCCGGGTTGACGGCGAACTGCACGTTGGAACCGCCGGTCTCGACGCCGATCTCGCGCAGCACGGCGATCGAGGCGTTGCGCATCATCTGGTATTCTTTGTCGGTCAGCGTCAGCGCCGGGGCGACGGTGATCGAATCGCCCGTATGCACGCCCATCGGGTCGATGTTCTCGATCGAGCAGACGATGATGCAATTGTCCGCTCTGTCGCGGACGACCTCCATCTCATACTCCTTCCAGCCGAGCACGCTCTCCTCGATCAGCACTTCGGTGGTCGGCGAGGCGTCGAGGCCGGACTGGACGATCTCGTAGAATTCGGCGCGGTTGTAGGCGATGCCGCCGCCGGTGCCGCCCATGGTGAAGGACGGGCGGATGATGGCCGGCAGGCCGACATGGTCGAGCGCCTGGGCGGCGATCGCCATGCCATGGCTGATATAGCGCTGCTTGCGGTCGCCTTCGCCGAGGTTCCAGCGGGTTTCCAGCGCATCGAGCGCGGCGTCGAGATCGGCCGGCTTCTCGGCCTTGAGCGCCGCGCGCTCGGCCTCATGCGTCTTGCGGTCGGTGTTCTTGACGTCGGTGGCGTTGGCCAGCATCGACTTCGGCGTTTCCAGGCCGATCTTCTTCATCGCCTCGCGAAACAGCGCGCGGTCCTCGGCCTTGTCGATGGCGGTAGCGTCGGCGCCGATCATCTCGACATTGTAGCGCTCGAGCACGCCCATGCGGCGCAGCGACAGAGCGGTGTTGAGCGCGGTCTGGCCGCCCATGGTCGGCAGCAGCGCGTCGGGCCGCTCCTTGGCGATGATCTTGGCCACCACTTCAGGCGTGATCGGCTCGATATAGGTGGCGTCGGCCAGTTCCGGGTCGGTCATGATGGTGGCCGGGTTGGAATTGACCAGGATGACGCGGAAGCCTTCCTCCTTCAGCGCCTTGCAGGCCTGCGTGCCGGAATAGTCGAACTCGCAGGCCTGGCCGATGACGATGGGGCCGGCCCCGATGATCAGGATCGACTTGATGTCAGTGCGTCTTGGCATGTCAAAGGTCCGTTCGGCGGGCGGCTTGCACAAAAAACCGGGACGGGAAGACCCGGCCGGTTGTGCTCGCGATTCTGGTATCAGGCTAGGAGGGCCTTATAGGGAAGAGTTTTGACTGATGTAACCCCGAAAATGCGAGGTAGGGGAATAGGGGAGTAGGGGAGTAGGG
>NZ_RZPI01000017.1:0-22939 GCF_003998715.1 Mesorhizobium sp. M7A.F.Ca.CA.002.15.2.1 | reverse complement strand
GTTCCGATACCCAGACGACATGCCTGCAGGCCCGGCAGCACCACGATCCACGCATGAGGCTGCCGGACTATCTCGCGTGAGATCTGCCACATCGACGGAAAATGTGGAGAAGTGACAGGCGACAGGAACGCCGGCACCATGAACCAGCGTGGCTGCAAAAAAGCCGTGGTCGAGACAAGCAGTTTCCAGGCGCCGCTATTCTACATGCAGCATGGGTTCGAGGAATTCGGCAAAGTCGAATTCGGAATTCCAGGGCACGCACGCATCTTCCTTCGCAAGGACCTGTTGTAAGTCTTGGGACGGGCGCGCACGGACGGCCAACGGCTAGTTGTTTCAAACGCCAGGTGCTCTGGAACAAATCGACGGTTGCGGAGTTAAAGCGCGTCGCGACGCGCAGTCTTGCAGCGGCGTGTCGAATAGAGTGCATCCCGCTGGAGAGGCATGTGCGTACTGGACATTTCAGAAAGCCGATTGTCATTCAACCTGGCCGGATAGACCGCGACAGGGTTGTGGTTTCGGTGTCGGACGCAGCCGAAGTGCTGCTGCGGGACTGGCCAAAGCCGACATCCGAGAGGCGTCTTGCCGCGATCAGAGCGTGCCTTGCCGTCATGCGAGGCGAAAAGCCGACAAGGGCGGCACGACAGGCGTTCATCGTTGCGGCCAAGGACGCCAGGATTCTGCTGAGCGAGCAAGTCTGACCGTGGTGGGTCGCCTCAGCGCATGCAAGCTTGGTTCCGCCGGCGCCTGCAAGTGCGATACTGCCGAGATCGGTTCGAAGGGGAGAGATTATGGCTAAGGTTACAGGTCTCACGGCTGCCGCGGCCAGAGGCGAAGTTCAGGCAGGAGCAACGCACGACAAGACGCCGGGGTTCGATCCCGCCATTGCCCCGCTTGAGACAGACGCAGAGGCCGCGGACACACAAAATCCGGTCGCTGAGACAAGTCCGCCGCGCACTCGTCCAAAATTCGAAAACGATGCCAGCTTTGCCAATGCCATGCGTCCGGTCGAAGGCGAGCCGGAACTGCGGCCTGGCGGCAACTGGCCGGTGTTGGTGATTGCAGCTGTCGTTTTGACAGCAGCCGTGGTCTTCCTGGCGGCAAGCATGCTGCGCTGAGACTAATCCCGACGATGCAGCACCCACGACCTATTCCTGGAGGTCCGGCGCGTCCTTCATGCCTGAGAGTTCAGTCATTGGGCACAGCAGCCGCGGTCGCGCGGGATCGGAGATGTCGAGCTTGTCCCAAGGAATGCGGTATAGACCGTCGCGGCGGCGTAATCGGAAAAGATCCAGCACCGCCACGCCTATGGCCGAGGCCGAAAGACGCTCGAAAGCAGCGTAGACCCCGACGTGGAATTCGGTGACGACGAAATCGTCACCATCCCGTTCGGCGCGGATCTCCTCGATATAACCGACATTCTTGCCGCGCTGCGAGAGTACGCGCCGCCCCGCCAGATGCTCGAGATTGACCGTAATCATCATCAAGCTCCCGGAATGCGCCCGATGATATGGTCGCGCAACCAGTCCTGCCAGGCGAAGATCGACGTTTCTCGCACATCGATGTCGAACTCGATATCGATGCCGATATCTTTCACCTTGCGCCAAGCGATCCGATGAGGTTCGCCATGCTGCGTGCCGCCCAGCTTGACCGCGAGCCGCGCCATCCAGCGCCCGGGCCGTGCGCCGAGGCGACGCGCCAGGGTGATGGAGCCGAGCTCGATGGCAATGATCCGAGGCGGCTTGCCAGGCCGCAACTGCGCCACCAAACCGTCGACCTTACCGACCTTGACCTGCTCGCGGTCGACCACCTGCTTGTCCAGGAGATCACGCAGCAACTTCATCATGTGCCTCCGAATATCTGCAGCGGGATGGTCACCACCGCCAGTACGAAGCCAAGCGCGATGATGAAGATGACGGCGGCATTTGACAAAATGCCGTTGCGATGCTCGCCGACATAACGTTTGTCGTTCAGCAGAAACAGGAACGGAACGACGGTCAGCGGAAGGCTGGCAGCCGTCAGCGCCATGGAAAAGATGGTGAGCCTCAGCGGGTCAAGACCAAGCGCGATGGGAATAGCCGCCAACAGTAATGATATCGTGTAGATGGCGCTGAAACCCGGATCGTCGCGCGGCTTGCGATCCTCGCCCCAATTCCAGCCGAACCCTTGGGCCACAAGATAGGCCTGTTGCAACCCGACCTCGAGCGCAGCGCCGAAGCAGGCGATGGCGAGAGAAGCAACAAACAGCACGAAGCCCCAGAAGCCGAATATGGGGATCAGCATCAACGGCAGTTGGTGATAGTCGTCCACCTGGGTGACGCCATGCGTGGCGAGCACGAGAGCGGCCACGATCAACACGCCGATCGAGATGGTGCCCCCGAAGGTCATGCCCAACCCCGCTATGGCCCGATTGGCGCCGAGATAGCTTTTGTCCCACCGGTCCTCGATGGCCCCCGAGGAATAGAACATGAACAGGTAGGGCGATATCGAGGCGCCCAGAATGCTGACCGCCATGAACCAGTAATTGGCGGCATCGTGGACCGGCAGCGAAGGCACGGCGCCCCTTGCGACTGCCGTCCAATCAGGTCTCAGCATCACCGCTCCGACGACGAAACACAGCGTCACCAGACCGAGAAACGACACGCCCTTCTCGATGACGCCGAACGTGCCTTTCCAGAGCAGCAGCCACGCCAGCAAAGCCACCGGCAGTGCCCACCACTGGAAGCCTATGCCCGTGGCAAGTTCGAGCGCAATGGCAACGCCGCCGATCTCGGCGGACAGCACCAGGAAATTGACCAGCAAGGCGGCAAGCAACGGCCATAGAAAGACGTTGAAACCGAACCTTTCGCGGATGCCGTCGGAGATCGTGTGATGGCTCACGGCCGCGAACCGGCCGGACATTTCGACAAGGAAGATGATGCAGACGGTGCCAAGCACCACCGCCCAGATCAACTGGAAGCCAAACATCGCGCCTGCCTGCGCCGCCGTCGCCATGGACCCAACTTCGAGGAAGCCGCCGACGCTGGTGACGACGCCGAGGGATATTTCCATGAGCTTTTTCATGGCTTCGGCGCGAAATACTTGGCGTAGGCGGCAGCGAGCGCACGCGACGCCAGCCGTAAATCCTGTTGCGCGTCTTGGACTTCCAGCCGGTCATCTGCCTGCAGTCCGGCCTCGGCACGCGTCACCGCGACCGACAAATCATTGACTGCTTTTGTCAGAGAAGCTTGCTCGGTGGGTTCACTGGTTTCGGCGGACCGGATTTGCGCCCCCGTATCTACGAGCGTCTTGGCGATCGATTGCAGCGTGTCCACCGTGTATGCGGTCGGCGCCGCGCCGCCCATCCAAGCGTCGAGCAACATCGATGCGGTCTGTGCCGCGGAAGCCGCTGTTCGTGATTGCTGCTCGATCTCGTCGGAAGACGAGCATCCCGCCGACACGCACAACAGCAACAGCAAGCACAAACAATCCAGCCGGAAATGACGGCCGCTGAGGATCAAATTCGGCGTTTGGTGCGCCACAAGAATAGTCTCCCCTAGTGCCGAACGAGCGGTGGTCGGCTTGAATTGACCTAGAGCGTTCAGCGGGCGCGTCAACGAAAGCCCATCCGGCGGGGCGGCTGCAGGGCATGTGGACGCGACAGATCTCAGCCGGCCACCGCAACTCAAGCGGAACAAAGGATCGCGTGCGGAATTAGGAGCACAAGGAGGCGGCGGAGCCGACTTCAATTCCGTCCTGATCATCACGTCGACGTGAATGGACTGCTGGCACGGAGAATCCCGCAATGCCTCGTCTCATATCCTGGATAGTGATCGTGGCAGTCGTGATCGTCGCGGCTTGGCTGTGGTTCGGCGGCCATAGAGCAAGCAACGATGGCGGCAGCCAACCCGCGCCTCACGCGATAGACCAGAACGGGTAGGTCAATCCTGATCGGCCGGGCTGCGAGGGGCCACGATCCTGTATTCGTGGATCAGGCCGAAAACCTGATTTCTCACCGTCTCGCGCGCTTCGGGCTGGATGAAAGGCATTAGCCGGTCGACGCTTTCAACGAGTTCCGGCGGCAGGTCCGCCACCGCATCCGTGAGTTCGCTGGCATGTTCATACATGTTGTCCGTCAGCTTTTTGTCGAGGTCGGAAAGGATGCTCATCATCACGCTCCATGTCTGTCCTCTCCCGTTCTGTTAATGACCAGTCCGGCAGAGATGTTCCGCGCGAGACGGCGCTCAGACCGCTGAGTACTTGTGGTCAAGGAAGCATCGTTTCAGACCGCCCCATCACCGCAACGTCGTGTGGCCCGGGTCGCGTCGCCTGGCTTTCGGCGGGATCAGCCTCCCGGCATTGGCCCGTAAGCCCCTGACGAATTCCTCCACATACGGAAGCAACTCGAAAAGTACGATCACGGCCATCACGCAGACGATATAGATCAGTGGCAACTGCTGCGATTTCCAGACGATATCGAAGCGCGCGGTTTCCGGCCCCGCCCCGAACAACGCAAGAAACTGCGTCCAATGGAGGGAGACGACGCTGACCAGGCCCATCAGCGGGATCATTTCCAGAAAGCTGTGCACATGCTGTTCGATCGGCGTTACCCTGCGCGCCGTGGTTGCATAGCGTACATCCCACATCGCCGTCGCCTCGTGGATGAAGAAGGTGACGATCATGACAGCGATGACCAAGGCATTCACCTCGAGGAACATGGCTGCCAGCAACGGCACGCCTACTTCGGCGAACATCAGAAGATGGATCAAGGATTCCTTGGCGCCCGTGGTCGACTCGATATGTGAGGCGCGGTGGCAAAGCCAGTCTGCAAAGCCAGCGACAAGCCAGACGGGAAGCAGAAAGTACATAAGGATCAGCACGGTGGGACCTGACAGCATAAACGCGTCTGGCTTGGTTCGAGGTCTACTCAGAGACGAGCTGTCGATCACTGCCCAGGCATTTCGGTGTTTTCCTTGGGATTCTTCTGGACGCCCGCGGCTGGTGAGGTATCCGCCGGGGCGTTGCCACCCTGGTTCTGTTCAGGCGCGCGTTTCAGCGGCGAGGTCTGCCAGCCCATATCAATGTAGAAAAAGCCGACGACGAAACCGACAATGATGACTGCGGCTATCACCAGCGAGATTATCGAGTTGCGTCGCTCCATAGGCCTAGCCGCCACTTGGCTTGGGAGATGCAGGCTGGGCTGGCTGCGTACCTTGCTGATCGCCGCCGGTGCTGGTCTGCGGTGTCGGGTTGGTGTCCGTCGTGGGATTCTTGTCGACCGGTTGGCTGTTCGTGGTATCCGTCTTGGACTTGGCTGGATCGGCATTGTCATTACACGCCGCCAAGGCGAGCAATGCGGCCGACATCAAAAGCACTGCCCTCATGCTGATTTCTCCTGGCTGAGTTCGGGCGAAGCCGCCTGCCAATGACCTATCCGGTCGAACCGCACCGACAGCCCTTGTTTGACGGCGCTTCTGGCCAGCAGATGGTCCAGTTCGGCGTCCTCGATCGGGCTTCGTACGACCTGGCGGATGGCCTTACAGGCGAGTTCGGTCGAGACGAAATCATATCTCCTGCTCCTGGCGACAACATATTGTTCGACCAGCATCTTTACGCGCCTGAGCGCGATTTCTTCCGCGAATTGCATTTTGTTCCTCCTGCACGCCGAACTGCTGAACGGGTACGTTGTTCCAAAGATTTAAAACATGGCGCCCTGCCCATAGAAAGCCCGCGCTGCCGCGAGGGCGCGCGGGCTGATCAGGCTGAGGGAACCCGACCGTGCAGCATCAAACAAGGGGAGCGATGACGCTGCACGGCTACCGAACTCGCACAAACTTGAGTTGTTCCACCGCCATCATGAGTTGTTCACAGTCGAATGTGCCCAGAACAAAATCGCTTTTCATGGCCGGCATAAAGCCGCCCATTCAATCCTATCCGTACGGAACAATCAGCCTCGATGGTGGTTCGGCCGAAGCGAAATTCGGAGGACGTTATGACGAATGAAAAGTTGGCCGTGGTGAGGGCAAGGTCGGCACCGATGAGAAGGACAATCCCACCGATGTAGTCATAGCCGGTTACGAGGCGAGATGGCCGGCGAGGAACAAGTCATCAGCAGTTGGAGAACAAGCTGCAGGTCGCCGCGGCGCATGTGATGCCGGCAGGCACGCTGGCTGAACAGCACCGCAAGATGGCCGAGCCGGGTTCCGCATCCAAAGACTGAACAATCGGGCATCACGGCAGCAACTCCTATGTGTTGACCTGTATATCGACGGATTGCTGCAGACGCTCAGACGGTGCCTTTTACACGATTTGCCTTCCAACCTTCTTCCAACAAGGAGCAACCTCATGAAAGCGCTCACATGGCACGGCAAAGGCGACATCCGATGCGACCAGGTGGCTGATCCCGCTATAGAGGATGATCGCGACGTCATCATCAAGGTCATCTGCTGCGCCATATGCGGCTCGGACCTGCATCTGATGAACGGATATATGCCGACCATGGAATCGGGCGACGTGCTTGGACACGAGACCATGGGCGAGGTCGTGGAAGTCGGCCGCGGCCATTCGAAATTCAGGAAGGGTGACCGCATCGTGGTGCCGTTCAACATCTCATGCGGCGAATGCTGGTTTTGCCAGAAGGGGCTGTTCTCGCTTTGCGACAGGTCCAATCCCAATGCCAAACAGGCCGCCGAAGTGATGGGACAATCCCCGGCGGGCCTGTTCGGCTATTCGCATCTGGTCGGCGGCTATTGGGGAGGGCAAGCCGAATATCTGCGAGTCCCTTTCGCCGATGTCGGTCCGATAAAGGTGCCCGAAGGAATGGACGACGAACAGGTGCTGTTCCTCTCAGACATCTTCCCGACTGGCTACATGGCGGCTGAAAATGCCGGCATCGAGCCAGGCGATACCGTCGCTATCTGGGGCTGCGGTCCGGTCGGCCAGTTCGCCATCCAAAGCGCATGGATGCTCGGCGCCGGCCGCGTTATTGCCATAGACAAGGTGCCGGAGCGGCTGGCGATGGCTCGCGAGCACGGCAAGGCCGAGACGCTCGACTTCAGCAACTCCGATATTTACGACGCCTTGATGGCGATGACCGATGGCCGCGGTCCTGATCGCTGCATCGACTGTGTCGGTACCGAGTCGGATCCCGGCGCCAGTGCCGACGCCATGCTCGACAAGGTCAAGGCCGCCGTCTACCTCGGCACCGACAGGCCGCATGTACTGCGCGAAGCAATCTACTCCTGCCGCAAAGGCGGCACCATCTCGGTGCCCGGCGTCTATATCGGTCTCGTCGATCATATTCCGTTCGGCGCCGCCATGAACAAGGGCCTGACCTTCCGGATGGGTCAGACCCATACTCAGCGTTACCTCGAACCGCTCCTGGACATAGTCCAGAAGGGCGACATCGATCCCTCCTTCGTGATCACGCACCGGGCGGATCTCGGAGCCGGGCCGGATCTCTACAAGACGTTCCGTGACAAGCAGGATGGCTGCATCAAGGTGGTGATGCGGCCGCATGGTTGAGGTGTCGGGCTCTCGCACCAGGTCTGCCCTGAGTAAGTCGGCGGCCGTGGATCGCAATGGACCCGTTGGCACCTGGAACCTTCGATCGCGGCGACGGTTTGACCTGCAGACTTCACAGCGGCGGGACTACCGTGCCCCACCCGATGCAAAGAAAGGTGCTGCCATGAGCAATGAGAGTTCCACATCGAAACCCAGCGTCCGGTCTCCGAACGCCGATGGTCTGCCGCACCCGAGACGGGACGCCAGTGACACGGATGCCGGTGGCAAGCCGGAGACGCCGAAAACCGCAGGCACATCCCGGCCGTCGACCGCGCCGCTTGACAATCCGGTTGCCAATCGCAACGCCGGGCGGCCGCGTCAGGCGAGCACCACGCCTCGGCCGACGGACAAGCCCCTGGACTGATCGAAACCGGCTGTTGAAATCACGACGAGTGCGTGTCGGGACGAAGCAATGCCAGGTCGGCCAGGGTGTTGAGAAGGGCAGCGTCGCCTGCCGGCTTTGGCACGAATTTGCAGCTTCGGAAGGGTTGGGGAACATCACGCGGCCCAAATCCGGTCATGAAGGCGAAGGGGACGCCGCGAGCCAGCAATGTTTCGGCTACGGGCAGACTCGTTTCACCGTTCAATTGAATGTCGAGCAGCGCCACGTCGACTTTGCCTGCATCGATAAGTTGACGAGCCGCGGCGACCGACGAGACCGGGCCGATCACGGGATAACCCGCCGCACGCAGGCGAGACGCGACGTCTTCGGCGATCAGCCATTCGTCCTCGACCACCAGAACGCGCGGCCTGTCGTCGCTCACGGCGCCTCCTTGTGGTTTGCTGGAAACGCGATCTGGACGCTGAGGCCGTCCTTGTGGAACGCGGTCTCGACATGGCCGCCGAGCCTGTAACCAATTTCTCCCTGCAGCAGTGTCAGGCCAAAACCATTGTCCAAGGGCGCCTTGACAACAGGGCCGTCCTTTTCGCGCCAGCCAAATGTGAAACTGTCCTCCTCGATCGACCATTGCACACTGACCTTGCCGTCGGTTTTTGACAAAGCGCCGTACTTGGCCGCGTTGGTGGCCAGTTCATGAATGGCCATGCTGAGGGAAAGCCCCTGTTGCGGACCTAGTTTGACATCCTCGCCATCGAGTTCGATCCGCTCGATGCCGAATGGTTCGAGCTCCTGCTGGAGCAGTTCCCTGACCGAGGCTTCCTTCCATCTCTCCCGGGTCAGCAGGCCGTAGGCCCGCGACATGGCATGCAGGCGACCGATCAGCGCATCCGCGAACTCCTCCTTCGTATCAGAACTTTCCCGCGTGCGGCTTGCAATGCTGGCGATCACCGCAAGCATATTCTTGACCCGGTGGTTGAGTTCAGAGATGAGCACCTGCTGATGCTCTTCCGCCTGTGCCAGAGTGGTGACATCGACAAGTGTCACCACCACGCCCTGGATCCTGTTGCCCTTGTCGCGATAGGGATTGATGCGGACCATGTGGAACAGGCCCCTGGCATCGCGTGCCAGATGGTGATTCAGGATCTCGCCTGTCTCGAAAACCTTGTCGATGTGCTGCTTCAGCTCGGGGTAGTCGAGCTGGCTAGACAGATCCGTCAGCGGCCGGCCGACATCGGAGGGACGCAGGCTGAAGAAGGATGACGCCGCCGGCGTGAAGGTACGGACCACAAGGCTGCGGTCGAGGAAAATGGTCGCGATGTCGGTGCTTTCGAACAGGTTGCGCAGATCGCCGTTGACGTGGTCGAGCTCCTCTATCTTGGCCGTCAACTCGGCGTTGATCGTGTTGAGCTCCTCGTTGAGCGACTGCATCTCCTCCTTCGAGGCTTCGAGTTCCTCATTGGTGGACTGCGCCTCCTCATTGACGGAGACGAGTTCCTCGTTCGACGATTTGACCTCCTCCAGCGCGGTCTCGTATTCCTCGATCGTCGATTGCAGGCGCTCCCTGGTGTCGCGCAGCTCCCGCTCGAGATCGGCGGTGCTGTCACTGTCACGGCCGCCGCCGTCTTCCTCTGAGCGGGCCTGGGTCGGCCCCGACGGTTCGAACAGGACGAGATAAAGCGGCTCGCCATTGCCACGTTCGGTGAGCGGTTCGATCGTGAGCTTGATCGGCTGGACCCGTTCGTCGTCTTCCTCTACGATGAGGTTTTCCCGCACCACTGTGCGGCGCGTCGTCGTCGCTTCCCGCAACGCGGCGCGGAGGTCCAGTCGCAGCCCACGCCTAGCCATCGTCAGCAACTGCCGGCTGGGAATCCCTTGCGGCGCTTCGAGATATCTGCCGGTCCTGGCCGAATAATAGACGACATCGCCCTCGGCGTTGACCAGGACATGCGGCGGAGCGAAGCGCTCCAGCACCTGCGCCTCGACAGCCTGGCGCAGCGGATAACCGGCGGCTCCCTTCCTTAAGCCGGCGCTTTCAGAGGGAAAGACGCCGGAACGGCTCTCACCGATCAAGGCGGGCAGCCTGATATGCGGCGAGGCATGCTCGCGCGCCTGGAAGAGACGATGTTTCTTGTCGACAGTGGCAAACAGATTGTCGTGCTGCCCAACGCTTTCGGAGGTGCCGAGGAACAGGTAACCGCCGGGCTTCAATGCATAGTGAAAGACAGGGATGACACGGCTCTGGATGCTCGGGCCGAAATAGATCAGCAGATTGCGGCAGGAGACCAGATCCATGCGCGAGAAAGGCGGATCGCGAATGACGCTGTGCGGCGAGAAGATGCACAGTTCCCGTATCTCGTTGCTAATGACATAGCTCTCTCCGTCGCCGTTGAAGAACCGCTGTCGGCGTTCGGGTGAAAGCCCTTGCAGCAAGGCTTCGGGATAGCGTGCCGCCCGGGCCACCGCCAGCGCAGGCTCGTCGATGTCGGTGGCAAATATCTGGACGCGCGGAACGACCGTAAGCTTCTCCATGTGTTCGCGCAGCAGGATGCCGATAGAGAACACCTCCTCGCCCGTGGCGCATCCGGGAACCCAGACCCTGACGGTGTCGCTGGCGGTCTTGCCTTCGAACAACTGCGGTATGATCTTTCGCTCGAGCAACTCGAAGGCATCGGGGTCGCGAAAGAAGTTGGTGACATTGATCAGCAGATCGCGAAAAAGGTTCATCACCTCGCGAGCATCTTTCTTCAGCCAGTCTATATAGGCGCTGATGGAATGGACCTGGGCGATCTGCATGCGTCGCTTCACGCGGCGCAGAAATGTCTTGGTCTTGTAGCCCGAGAAGTCGTGGCCGGAGTGGCTGCGCAGAATGGCGTATATCTGTTCTCGCACCTTATCGATGTCGGCCGTATGGTCGCCATCTTCTTCCGCCAGCCCTTCCAGCGTGTCGAAGCCGCGGGCGAAAGCCTCCAGCTTCGCCCCGATCTCCTCGGCGGGCACAGCGACGTCGACGAGCCCGCTGGCAATAGCGCTCTGTGGCATATCGGGATTGCGCGGCCCGTAGCCGTCGTGCGCTTGCGCGACAGTGAGGCCACCCCGCTCCTTGATCGCCTTGGCGCCCAGCGTTCCATCGGAATCACCGCCCGACAGAATGACGCCCACGGCATATTCGCCCTGGTCTTCAGCGAGCGCACTAAAGAAGATGTCGACGGGTTTGCGCTCTTGGGTAAGCCCGTTGGGCCGCCGCAGGCGCAGCACACCGTTGGCGATCGCCAGAGTGACGTTTTGTGGCATCACGTAGACGTGGTCAGGTACAACAGCTATGCCATCCTCGGCCACAACGACAGGCATCTCGGTGTAGCGGCTGACAACTTCATGCAACAGACTTTCTCGCTTCGGGCTGAGATGCGTGATGATGATGAACGCCATGCCGGGCTGGCTGGTAACGCCTTTGAACAAGCCTTCCATCGCGGGAATGCCACCCGCGGACGCGCCGATGCCAACGATGGGAAATCTAGTCGATCGGGCAGTCACGGCATGTCCCCCTTTCGCCGACCCGACATGAAGTCTCCTCAAGGCCGGATCGAACAGGACACAACCATATAGCGCGCAAGAGGTATGGAACAAGACGTCAGGGATGACGTTGAACCCGATATCAATGGTGGTTCAATGACGAAACGCTCTGCTGACATAAAACTCCGAGCGCCAGTGGTGTCAGGGGCGCCTGGATCGCTAGCAGATTCCGATGCGGGGCCCGTCCCGGATCGCATGCTGATGCTTGCGAAGCGGTTGCAGGCGGCCTTGGATGACAGAATTCGGAAAGCAAATCCTCTGCATTCTAACCTCCGTTGCAAGAAAGGATGACGACGTGCGCGACCTGCGGGGGCTGCATATTCTGATAGTTGAAGACGAATGGACGATGGCGGGAGATCTTGCGCGGTTTTTCAGCAATATGGGCGCCATAATCCTTGGTCCCGCTGCAACCGTCGAACAGGCTTCCAAACACACCGGGACGGCCGAAGCTGCAATCCTCGACGTCAATCTCAATGGCCGACGCGTGTTTCCAATCGCCGATGAGTTGATGCGCCGGGGTGTCCCCTTCGTGTTCTTCAGTGGCGATGACGACATCGCCATTCCCGACCATCTCCGCTATGCCAGCAATCTGCGGAAATCCTCGGGCAGCCAGGCGGTGTTCAACGCACTCTTTCCCCCGCAGGAATCGGGGCGGGCGCCCCCCGGACCGGACCCGTCCGACGACGTCTTCGCGCTTTTGCCCAAACTGCGACTTGCGGCGCGCCTTTTGCTGGGAGACGTCGACGCATCGGATCGGCTCGTCGAGAGGACGCTCGAGCAAGCGATCCGGGATGTCGACCGCAGACAGCCTGGTCAATCCACTGAAAACTGGCTCAACGGCATCATGCGAGAGATGGCGAAAACCCGCGGCGCAAACCTGATGCATTAATTTTACCCTCCCTCTCAGGCTGAAGTGCTAAGCCGCGGGGCCGTCATTGTTGACCACATCTCGACAACTGGGCCGTACAGATCAGCCGCTTGGCTTGCGTCATCAGCCCTTCTGATCGCGCTCGACGAATTTGTTGAAACGGCTGGCTTTCCCCTCCCCAGTCTTGGCCTGATACAGAAAGGCCAGATCGTTCTCGTCGAATATCCGGAAGAACTCGTCCCATTCGATGGGCTCGAATGCTTCCTCAGGCTCACCGAAGTCGATCCGCAGGATGCCGCCCTCGCCTTTTGTGCGTACCACTGCCGGCCGGCCGTCCCGCTCCTCGGCCCACTTGCGAATTTCGTCGTGGTCGGTGGTCGTTTGCGACTGAGACATTGAAATCTCCTTTGATCGGCGTTGCTCCATGGGACACGCGGGCTGTCGGGCGTCCTAACAGCACAAGGGCGTCAATGTTCCAGCACCGCGCCGTGATCGCGATGCCGGCCCAACGAAGTCCGCCAAAGGAACTTTGTTGAAGCAAGGGAACAAACCTTTTGCCGAAAAGTTCGGGGCGCCGAGGTTACTTGTCTGAGGAGTCGTCGTGAAACGCATATTGGTTACAGGAGGCTGCGGCTTCATCGGCCGGCATGTCGCACAGGAACTCGTCGAGCAGGATTATTCGGTTCGCATCCTCGATGCGCTGCTGGAGCAGGTGCATGCGGGCGAAGCCGTCGCGCTTCCCGCCGGGACCGAACTGATCAAAGGTGATGTCCGAGACCGGGAGGCGGTCGCCAGTGCGCTGGAAGGTGTTGACGCGGTCATTCATCTGGCGGCGGAAGTCGGCGTCGGACAATCGATGTACGAGATCGCGCGCTATGTCGGCGCCAATGATCTCGGCACCGCAACGCTACTTGAAGCACTGATCAAGCACCCGGTCGAACGGATCGTCGTCGCCTCGTCGATGAGCGTCTATGGCGAAGGGCTCTATGCAACGCCAGACGGCCGGCGCATCGACAATGCCCGGCGCAAGGCGAGCGACATCAAAAGCGGGCAATGGAATCCGCTGTCGCCAGAGGGAGCCCCCCTCTCGCCGCTGCCGACGGACGAAGAAAAGCCGGTCGATCTCGCCTCAATCTATGCGCTGACAAAATACGCACAAGAACGCGCTGTGCTGATCTTCGGCGAAGCCTATGGCATCGATGCTGTCGCGTTGCGCCTGTTCAATGTCTTCGGCGCCGGCCAGGCATTGTCGAACCCCTATACCGGCGTGCTGGCCAACTTCGCTTCGCGTCTCGCCAACGGCCAACGGCCAATGATCTTCGAGGATGGCGAACAGAAGCGCGATTTCGTCCATGTGCATGACGTCGCCCGCGCCTTTCGCCTTGCACTGCAGCAACGCCAGGCAAAGGGTCATGTCATCAACATCGGCAGCGGCCGAGCCTACGCGATCAGCGAAGTCGCACGATTGCTGGCCGAGGCCATGGGGACACCGAACCGCTCGCCCGAACTGCTCGGCAAAGCGCGCTCCGGCGATATCCGCAACTGCTTCGCCGATATTTCCAAGGCCCGTGAGCTGCTCGGTTTCGAGCCGGTGCGGCAACTGGAGAATTCGCTCGGCGATTTCGTTTCCTGGGTGCGTAACACGTCCGCCGTCGACCGCGGCGCCGACATGAAACGCGAGCTCGAAGAACGCGGGCTGGTGTCATGAACACACGCAATCGAAGCGACGCGCCGGTCGCCATCGTCGGCGGCAGCGGCTTCATAGGATCGAACCTCGCCGACAGCCTGTTGTCGGATGGCGAACCGGTGCTGGTGATCGACAATCTCAGCCGTCCGGGCGTCCAGCAGAACCTTGAATGGCTGGCGCAAAAACACGCCAGTCGCCTCACGGTGGAGACCATCGACGTGCGGGACGCCAACGCCTTGGCGCCGGCTCTGACGGGTTCAAAGGCAATTTTCCATCTGGCCGCGCAAACCGCCGTCACCACAAGCCTGGTCCAGCCGGGCGAGGATTTCGACATCAACCTTCGCGGAACATTCAACGTACTGGAGGCGGCGCGACTGAGCGGTGAGTGTATTCCTGTTGTCTTCGCCAGCACCAACAAGGTCTATGGCAGCCTGCCCGACGTCGCGGTCCGCGAGGACGGCGACCGCTATGTGCCTTGCGACAGCGTCATCCAGGCGAACGGCATCGATGAGGCTCGGGGCCTGGACTTCTGCACGCCCTACGGTTGCTCCAAGGGCGCGGCGGACCAGTATGTGCTCGACTACGCCAAATCCTACGGCATGCCGACGGCGGTGCTGCGGATGAGCTGCATCTATGGACCGCGCCAGTTCGGAACCGAGGACCAGGGCTGGGTCGCGCACTTCCTGCTCAGCGCGCTGACGGGACGCCCCATCACCATTTACGGTGACGGCAGGCAAGTGCGCGATATCCTACATGTTTCCGATGCCGTCGCCGCCTACAGGGCCGTACTCGACCACATCGAGACGACCAAAGGCCAGGCATTCAATCTTGGCGGCGGCCCGGAAAATGCGCTCAGCCTGCGCACGCTGTTGAGCGAGATCCGTGGCCTGACCGGCCATGAGCTTTCAATCCGCCATGATGGCGAACGCACCGGCGACCAGCCCTTCTTCGTCGCCGACACCCGCAAGATCAAAACCGCGCTTGGCTGGATGGCCCAGGTTTCATGGCGCGAAGGCGTCCGCGACCTAGCCGACTGGCTGCAGCGCCACCGGCTCGAGCCTCACCCCGAAGCCGTGAGGTACGTCGCATGAAAATCGCTCTGGTAAACCCATTCTGGACCTACGACGACAGCATCTATTTCGGCTGCCGCCAACCACATCTGCCGCTGGAACTCGGCTATTCGAAGGCCCTGCTCGAAGCCGCCGGACATGAGGTGCTGATGCTGGATGGTCAGTTGCAGAAGCTCGACAATTCCGGTCTTTGCGAGCGGGTGGCCGATTTCGCCCCGGCAATGACTGTCGTCAGTACCGCGCCGACCTATCTGTTCTGGCGCTGCGCACCGCCGGAATTGCGCGTGCCGGCCGATTTCCTCAACCTTCTCGCCGGGCGCGGTGGACGCACGGTCGCCGTCGGCCCGCACGGCTCGGCCACGCCGGCGCCAACCTTGCGCAAGCTCGGCGTCGACATCGTCGTGCGCGGCGAATGCGAAGAAGTCGTCGAGCAACTTGCCCGGCGCGACGATTGGAGCGCAGTGCCCTCAACCGCTTATCTGCGGGATGCCAGGGTGGTTTCGAACGGCGGCGTCCACGCCAGCTCGTTTGTCGATCATCCACCCCTCGAATGGCCTGCGGACTGGATCGCAGCCCATTCGCACCACCATCACAGGTTCGATGACAATCAGGTCGGGTTCGGCGCGGAAGTCGAGGCATCGCGCGGCTGTCCCTACAATTGCAGCTTCTGCGCCAAGATCGATTTCCGTGATGCCTATCGCCGTCGAAACCACGAAGCGGTGGTCGCGGAGATCGATCGGCTGATTGCCCAAGGTGTCGGCTACATCTACTTCATCGACGAAATCTTCCTGCCGCAAAAAGCGTTGCTGGAAGCCTTGGTCGATCGCAATGTGAAATTCGGCGTGCAGACCCGCATCGATCTGTGGAAGCCCGAGCTGCTGGAATTGCTGGGCGCCGCAGGCTGCGTCTCCATTGAAGCAGGGCTCGAAAGCCTGACGGTTGAAGGCCGGGCGATGCTGGCCAAGCGCTGCCGGCTGGGCACCGAGGAACTTGCCGCGCTGCTCGTCGATGCTAGACGTCACGTTCCATTCGTTCAAGCCAATCTGATCGGCGTGGTCGAGGATGATCCCGCCCTGGTCGAGCGCTGGCGAACCCACCTGATCGACCACGGCGTATGGGCCAATGAACCTGTTCCGCTTTATCCGTATCCGAGTTCGCCCAGCTATCGCGAGCTTTGGGGCGAACCCGACGACCTTGCCTGGGAGCGCGCCCATGACCACTATCTCGCATCCTTCCAGAAATTCAGTGACATCCAGGAGAAGCGGCCCCGGCCGCTGGCGGAACTGGAGGCGACATGTTGCGGACACTGACGCCGCGCTCGTGGCGCATCCTGATGACCGTCGATGCCGTGGGCGGCGTATGGCGCTATGCGCTTGATCTGGCAAGGGAACTTGTGAACGGCGGCGACAGCGTGGTGCTTGCCGGGCTCGGTCCCCAGCCGACGAGGCAGCAGGCTGCGGAGGCAGAGGCTTTCACCACGCTGATCTGGTTGAACACGCCGCCGGATTGGATGACCCACAACGGCGGCGACCTGGATGCGCTACCGCGAGAATTGCTTGCGCCCATGCGCGACCACGCCATCGACCTAGTCCATTTCAACGCGCCGACGCAGGCGGCGGGATTCGATGCGCCGTGCCCAGCCGTGGCGGTCTCCCATTCCTGCGTGACGACATGGTTCCACGCCGTCAGGAAACAGGCAGTGGATGGCGCGTGGGCCTGGCAGAAGGAGCGCAACAGGCGTGGCTTCAATCGGGCCGACGCAGTCATCGTGCCGAGCCGCAGCCACGCCGACATGCTTGAGACCTGCTACGGCCCGATCGCGCGTCTGAGTGTGGTGGGAAATAGTGCCAGTCCGGTGCCGAAGGCCGAAAAGCGCCAACCGCTCGTCTTCGCCGCTGCCCGCTGGTGGGACGAGGGGAAGAATGCGGCGGTGATCGACCAGGCCGCGTCGCTGACGCGATGGCCCGTCTTTGCCGCCGGTTCGATGCACTGTCCGAACGGCGGGCGTACCAGCTTCAGCTATGCTGTTCCTCTGGGAGCACTGCCGTCTCACGAGGTGCGCTCCTTGATGGCGCGCGCCGGCATTTTCGTGTCGCCGTCGATCTATGAGCCATTCGGTCTGGCCGCGCTGGAAGCTGCCATGTCGGCGACGCCCCTGGTGCTTTCCGACATCGCAACCTATCGCGAACTATGGGACGGGGCTGCGATGTTCTTTGACGCGCGCAATCCGCACGACCTCGCTGCCGGCCTCAATCGTCTTTCCAGCGATGCCGAACTCAGGCGAGAGCTCGGCCAGGCAGCGATGCGACGGAGCCGCCGGTTTACACTGGCCAGGCAAGCGGCAGCCATGCGAGGCGTCTACGACAAGGCGGCCCTGGCTATGGCGGGGCGTTGACCATGCGCTTTTTGTTCTACACCCACTCGGTCCTATCCGACTGGAACCACGGCAATGCCCATTTCCTGCGCGGTATCATGCGGGATCTGATCGCGCGCCAGCACCAGGCAGTCGCGCTGGAGCCGTCCGACGGCTGGAGCCGTTCGAACCTGTTGGCCGAGAAGGGATCCTTCGCCATCGAACGCTTCCGCAAGGATTTCCCAGAGTTGATGCCGGTGACCTACAATGCCGGGTTCGATCACGAGGCCTGGATCGCCGAGGCCGACGTTGTGATCGTTCATGAGTGGACGGATCCGGAGCTTGTCGCACGCATCGGCCGTGCCCGGGCCGCTGGCGGCAACTTCATCCTTCTGTTTCATGACACCCATCACCGGGCCGTATCGGCGACCGAGGCAATCTCGGCGCTACGGTTGGAGCACTATGACGGCGTCCTCGCCTTTGGCGAGACCTTGCGCGAGAGCTATCTGCGCGCCGGCTGGGGCAAGCGCGTCTTCACCTGGCATGAAGCCGCGGACGATCGCCTGTTCAAGCCGCACCCAGAGATCCATCCCATGTCCGATCTGGTCTGGATTGGAAACTGGGGCGACGATGAGCGGACTGCCGAACTCAAGGAATTTCTGATCGAGCCAGTACACGATCTCGGTCTCGAGGCCACTGTTCACGGCGTACGCTATCCCAAGCCCGCACTTGCGGACCTGGCCGCCGCCGGACTGCGCTATGATGGGTGGATCGCCAATGCCGATGTGCCGAAGGCGTTCGCCGCGCATCGTGTCACCGTTCACATCCCACGGCGCCCCTATCGTGAGGGATTGCCTGGAATTCCGACGATCCGGATGTTCGAGGCGCTCGCCTGCGGCATTCCGCTGATTTCAGCACCCTGGTCCGATGTCGAGCAGTTGTTCAGGCCCGGCGTCGACTTCCTGTTTGCGGAGAACGGCTCTCAGATGCGGCAACACTTGCGGGCGGTATTGGCCGATGCGGATTTCGCGGCTTCCCTGGTGACTTCGGGCCTCGAGACCATTCGCTCCCGGCATACCTGCCAGCACCGCGTTGACGAGCTGTTCCGCGTGCTCACGGCATGCACGACCGAACATACCATCAACAACACCACCGCAAAGGAAGCCGCCGCATGAAGATGGCATTCTACGGATCGAGTCTTTTGTCGTCCTACTGGAACGGTGCCGCGACTTACTATCGCGGGTTGCTGAAGGCGCTTTCCCAATTGGGCTACGAAATCACCTTCTATGAACCCGACGTCTACGACCGGCAGAAGAATCGCGACATCGAGGCGCCTGACTGGTGCACTGTCGTCGTTTATGAAGCGACCCAGCACGCGCTGATGCAGGTCGCGGCACGTGCCGCCAGCGCCGACATCGTCGTCAAGGCGAGTGGCGTCGGTTTCGAGGACGAGGCGCTGCTGCGCGCCGTTCTCGACCACGCCCGCAGCGACGCGCTGGTGGTATTCTGGGACGTGGACGCTCCGGCAACCCTTGCCCAGTTGCGCGACGAACCGGACCATCCGCTCCATAGCGCCCTGCAAGAAATCGACCTTGTGCTGACCTATGGAGGCGGCGACCCCGTGGTATGGGCCTACCGTGCCATGGGGGCGAACGAATGCGTGCCGATCTACAATGCGCTCGATCCCCAAACGCATTATCCGGTCACCAGCAATGCGCGTTTCGCTTGCGATCTGGCGTTCCTTGGCAACAGGCTGCCGGATCGTGAGGCACGGGTCGAAGCGTTTTTCCTCGATCCCGCATGCCAGCTGCCGAAACAGCGTTTTCTCCTCGGTGGATCGGGCTGGGGGGACAAGCCGCTTCCCGCCAATGTCGGCTGGCTCGGTCACGTCGGCACCCGCGATCACAATGCCTTCAACGTCACACCCAAGGCGGTTCTGAACATCAGCCGCGACAGCATGGCCGTAAACGGTTTTTCACCGGCCACGCGTGTCTTCGAGGCGGCCGGCGCCGGCGCCTGCCTCATCACCGATGCGTGGCTGGGCGTGGAACTGTTCCTGAAACCAGGCGAGGAGATCCTGGTGGCGCGCGACGGCGGCGATGTCGCCGAGATCATGTGCTCGCTGACCTCCAGTCGGGCAAAGGCAATCGGCCAGGCCGCACTTTGCCGCGTGCTGGCCGATCACACCTACGCGTTGCGGGCGGACGTGGCCGATGCAGTCTTCAAACGTCACTTCGAGCAGGGGACCGTGGAGGCAGCGGAATGACCAAGCAATTGGACATCGTCTTTCTTGGCCTGTCGCTGTCCTCATCCTGGGGAAACGGCCACGCCACGACGTTTCGAGGCCTGCTGAAAGGTCTGCACGAACTCGGCCACCGCGTGACCTTTCTGGAGCGCGAGGTGCCGTGGTACGCAAACCACCGCGATCTGCGCGATCCGGATTTCTGCGCCTTGCGCTACTACGAAACCACCGCGGAGTTACAACGCGACTACGCCCGGTGCCTGGAGCAGGCCGACATCGTCGTCATCGGCTCGTTCGTGCCGGAAGGGCGCGTGGTCATCGACATCGTCGCTTCACTTTGCAAAGGGCGCTTCTGCTTTTACGACATCGACACGCCGGTGACCGTGGCGCAGCTTTCAGCCGACGATTGCGATTATCTGAGCTGGCGGCAGATTCCTTACTTCGACGTCTACTTCTCGTTCACCGGCGGGCCGATGCTTGGCCGTCTGGTGGAGGACTTCGGCGCGCGCCGCGCCGAGCCGCTCTACTGCTCGGTCGACCCGGAACGGCACCACCGGACTGGCGATCCGATCCGCTGGGATCTCGGCTATCTCGGCACCTACAGTGCCGACCGGCAGACAATGCTGAATGCGCTGCTGCTCGAGCCCGCACGGCATATGCCGGACCGGCGTTTCGTCGTGGCCGGCTCGCAATACCCATCCGACATCATCTGGCCGGACAATGTTGAACGTATCGAACATCTGCCGCCCGCCGATCATGCCGCGTTCTACAGCCGTCAGCGTTACACGCTGAACGTCACACGCAGTTCCATGATAGCTGCCGGATGGTCGCCCAGTGTGCGCCTGTTCGAAGCGGCTGCTTGCGGCACGCCCATCATCAGCGATCGCTGGCCAGGGCTCGACAGCTTCTTTCCTGCATCGGCGATCCACACCGCCGGGGAAACGGACGATGTCGTCGAGATCCTGTTCGGCGAGTCCGAGCGCACACGCCTCGCCATGGCCCGCCGGGCCCGCGAACGCGTCCTCGCATCCCACACCGGTGCGGCCAGGGCCCGCGAATTCGTGGCGGCGTTGACACAGCCAAGGGCGGCGGCCCTCGATTTCGACATCGGAAGCGCAGCATGACCAGCAGACAGGAGAAAACGGCGATGCGACAAACACGAAACGCGCGAAGGGCAAAGGCAGTGCTTGTTGCCGGCGGTGCGGGATTCCTCGGTTCGCATCTTTGCGAAACATTGCTCCGCAACGGCTGGCGCGTGATCTGCGCCGACAATTTTCTGACTGGGCGCATGGAGAACATCATCTCGATCATGGACCATCCGGGTTTCCGGTTGATCGAGCAGGATATCTGCCGGCCATTGGATCTCGGCGAGCCCGTGGAGCGTATCTTCAACCTGGCATGCGCTGCCTCGCCGCCGCGTTACCAGGCCGACCCTATCCACACCACGCGAACCTGCGTGATTGGAACGCTCAACCTGCTCGAACTCGCTGTCCGATATGACGCGCGGCTGCTACAGGCCTCGACGAGCGAAGTGTATGGCGATCCGGAACAGCATCCCCAGAGGGAGGATTATGTCGGCCACGTGAACTGCACCGGTCCGCGCGCCTGCTACGACGAGGGCAAACGCACCGCCGAAACGCTTTGCTTCGACTATCTGAGAGCCGGCAAAGCCGACGTGCGCGTCGCGCGCATCTTCAACACCTACGGTCCGAGAATGGATCCGGCGGACGGCCGCATCGTCTCGAACCTGATCATGCAGGCGCTCGAGAAACGTCCCCTGACGATCTTCGGCGACGGCTTGCAGACGCGATCCTTCTGCTATGTCTCCGATCAGATCGATGGATTGAGGCGCCTGATGGATATCGATCCCAATCCAGGCAAGCCGGTCAATCTGGGCAATCCCGGAGAATTCACCATCGTGCGACTGGCTGCGTTGGTGAAGGCGATGACGGGTACCAAATCGGATCTGAGATTTCTACCGCTGCCGCAAGACGATCCTCGGCGCAGGCAGCCCGATATTTCGCGTGCAAAAGCGCTGCTCGGCTGGACGCCGAAGGTGCCCCTCAACGAAGGGCTCAAGCTGACGATCGATTATTTCGCAGCTCTCGAAGGCAGCCGCATCGGCGATCAGATGACGGGCTTTGCCAAAAGAGCGAGGCCCGCACCCGGAGGGCTGCAGAACCTTCCGGCGTGATGCGAGATGGCGCCGAACCTTTCCCGAGATCGTGCGGAACATCCGCCCAGGCTTGTGGTTTGGCAGAAGGACCCGATATGGAGGATCACCCTCATGCAACCCAAGCGCCCCTCGAGGGATATCGACCAGATGGCCGAACGCGAGACCGCTGCCTATCTGCGGCGCGCCTCGATTACCTATCTCGAGTGCTGCGTCAGCCTGATGATGACGCATCTGCAGCGCGAGGAAGTGGCCACTATTCTCGAGCAGGAAGCAGACATGCTGCGAAGGCTGGACTGATCGGAAACGATCATATCCGGCATTCGTCCAGGAACCGTATCAGCGGCATCCTATATCGGTCTGCCATCTCGGCCAACCTTGTTTTTTCCCCGCCGTCCTCGGATTGCGCAGCCGTGCTCCAGAGCCCGAGTTGGAATGCCAAATAGCATGGTTCGAAAAAGCCGATGTGGTCATGGTCGATGGCAAGTTCCATTCCCTCGACCAAGGTCCTCACATCGCTGTCGGACAGTCCATACTCGACGCGGGCGCCGGCAATGTCCCACTCGATCGGTTGGCAGCCGATCAAATCATGTGCCCGGCAGTGGTCAACAGCATCTGTCTTGAGCACCGTGCCATCTGCACGAACGAGAAACTCCCACGGTTGAAGCTTTCCGTCGATTTCAACGCGCTGCAGCACATGCGCGGAGGTCGGTTTCGAGAGCCAACCGCGCAACGTCGCTGCGCGTTTCTCGTCCAAGGCTTCCGACGCATTGGAAACAGCCATCTCCGCGAGAGCAAGCAATGATGCACCCGGTTCGCAAGTTCGAAGATTGAGCGCACGCCAGGTCAGGTAGTTTGTGAGCTCCGCGATCAGTTTTTCCCTGGGCAGCGGCGCCTGATCCATCGTGCTGCCATCAATCCACCGTTCAACCAGAAAGCCATGGCAAAGCGCGACAACTTGCGATCCGAACCCGGCTTCATGCAACATCGCCGCGGCTCGTTTCTTGCGGAGTCCGGTTTCGCCGAGGCCGGCGAATTTGACGAGCCAGCGGTCACGCCCTGCGGACGCCAGGAATTTACGCCGCTCGGTACCGCGT